>CAMWTL010000019.1 GCA_947177145.1 uncultured Porphyromonadaceae bacterium | reverse complement strand
ATTTCCTTTTCAGCTCTTTACCATTTTTTACATATGGCATCTCCAACATTTTGCTCCTATCAACTATCAAACGATCAATTTTTTCTCTCATTATGATGACGAGACGCTGATAATTCTCGTAGCTTGTGACATTTGGGAAATAATTATGTGCAACTAAAGTTCTCACCCAATTTTTGAGTATATTGTTGGCAAGTGGACGACCGTTAACGCTTTTCTTCAGAAGAGTGTAGATTTGGCTTTCCTGAATGTTGCGGTTACCAGATCGCCAGGCGGTGTAGACTCGTTGTCTTTGTTCGGTTATGAAGCGTTGATCGGGCTGTTTGCCGTAGCCGATGCGGTGGAGGAGATCGTACATTTCCAATAGCTCCGGAATCTCCTCTTCACGGCAGCTCTCCAATGCTCTTTCGATTCGCAAGCATAGTAAGCGGGAATGGCTTTCGTTGTCCAACTCCTCTACGGACTTAACATGACCCTCGAAAGTGAGATTACCATTTACTCGGCATTTCGCCACCATGTAGTGGGATTTTGCCAAAAGGTCTTCTACGCTTTCGGTTATGCGTTTGTATGAAGTAGTCATTGGAAAGTGGTAATAAAAAAATGGAAGAGAGAGTTACAGATACTTCTGGAGACAATTCGGAGATCGCCTTTCATAAAAAGAGTGGACGGCGCTTCATGAAATAAAAGCTCTATAGATTTTATTTAAGGAGGCGTTCGATCTGGTGAGGGTCGAGGTCTACGCGCCATTCGTAGCCCTGATCGGTGGAGAGCTTGATGCGGAAGATGGCTGAACCGCTTTCGGTGTTGATCACCTCCTCCACCTCTCCTTGGCGGTTGTTGTAGCCGGCTTTGATGATTATGACGGATTCACCGGGTTTCGGAGTGAGTTCACCGAGCGGGTGTATCTCGATGTCGGGGGTAAAGATACCAATGACCGACTGAAACCGGCTCATATCACTCGAAGAGATAACAGCATAAGGCGAACCGGCTCCCCGAGTCACGCGGTAGCACCACGCCTTGTCCCCTATCCGGCTGAACATCGGCAGTATCTTCTCAGGATAGGTCTTGAAGAATACCGTGCTGGTAATAAAAGGCTTATCATCAATCACAGTTCGGCTACCGATACGCTTCTTTATGGTCTCGCTCGGATAGAAAAGCTCAGGCGCTGGGTGAATACCCTCGGCTATTTCCTTCCTCAATTCGTCATAGCTCACACCCTTACGGAGGTGCATCGCGTACCAACGTGGTAAATCACTCGTCAGCATAGTAGTCACTGATCGTTCCCACAAAATTCTGACGCTTTCATTGACATTTGTATCACCCTCCCCTCCGGCATTCTTCCTCCCTTCCGTATAGATTGAATCGCAGAACTTCGGCAGCGCATATGGAGCCGGTGCAGTCTGACAAGCTAAAGCCTCGGAAGCCGTAGCCCCGCTCTTGATCGCCATAGCAACCCAAATTGACCGTACCAAATCGTCAACGTCAAAAGCCACTGCTTTTGAATCTTTTCTAACGGCAGACTTAGAAGCAGCCTTTCCAGAGACAGAACGACCCATCTTAGAAACCGCCAAAGAAGATGCGCCATCAACCGGCATATACGCCACGGCAAACTTACCGTACCTCTCTTTCAGCTCCTTCTCCACCACCTTATAAACCTGCTTCGGTGTCTGATAAGACTGCTTCAAGTCAAAGACATATTTACGGTCGTTGCTGCGGTTACGCTCAGCCACATACCGTGATGCTTCATTATAGTTCCCGATCTCCTCCTTCTTCAGCATCACCACATCCTTTATGGACATCGCACCATTTAAAAGTGAGAAAAGAAGCACATCGGTAAAGACATCGTGTCCACCACTACCCCTAAGATCCTTCCGAAGACCGCGAAGCAACCCGTCAAATTCCTGCTCCCTCATAAGAGGTGGCAACGTACCATTGACACCGCTACGCGCTCTCTTAAGATCAGTACCCTTACTATTATGAGAATGAGCCTTATCACAATTAGCCTTACCGTCAGAAACAGCCTTACTGTCAGATGTCGCGGAAGAGTCGGTCAGAATTCGAGCCATATCCCTCGGAGCGTTGCAAGTAGACATCATACCGTTAGACGCAGCCCACTTAACAAGGCTATTGAATATATTAAGGTGACGGATAACGGTATTCGTGGCTAATCCACGACGCAGAAGCTCAACAGTGAAGTCAGCGACCATAACAAGATTCAAATCGGAAAGCTGGAGGCGATGACCGGTAATGAAAAGATCAATCTCAGAGATAGTATTCCGGTACTTGTAAGCCGTCTCCGTGCGCAGCGTCAAAAGCCTCGATTGAAAATTCCTTAAGATCTCGCGATTGCTATGTGGCTTTATCTCACCCAATTATACCAATGCCGAATTTAACCTAAATCGGTTTTTCTGACAATTCTTCTATTCCCCCTGTTCCGGGACGGCTATATCCCTGTGACAGAGGTTCTAATCTCAATATGTCGCTTACAATCGCCACCTCGAAAAGGGGTCTTATCGTTACGCAAAAACTAAGCATCTCTTCCTAAGAGATTTTGAAATTTTGCAACATACTGAAATACAATTAATTGAAAGAGATTAAAAATGACTTTTGCTAAATTTGTTTGGCAAATAGCCAAACAGCGTGTTAAAAAAGCATTACGTAATTTGGTTATTATTAGAATTTTTACTAACTTCGCATTACGATTAACCATCTCTTAGGAAGAGATTTTGAAATTGCTAAACAAAATACCAGCCACAGACCCCAAATCGGCTCTGTGGCTATATTATAGTTTATCTCCGGGTGGCTCACCCTCCCTCCAATCACCTCCTCTCAGCTCCTACCTCTCCTCACCTCCCCATCCCACCAATCCTATCCCCTCATCAGCTGCCCCTCTCCTCTCCTCACCTCCCCATCCCACCAATCCTATCCCCTCATCAGCTTCCTCTCCAAACCCTGCCTCCCCAATGTGCAACAGGTTTGTCGCAAGGTGAAAGTTTGTCTCCGAGTGTTCCTCCTCACCTCCATTATGCACCCCTCCAAGCCTATTCTGCACCGCTAAAAACCAATCTTGCCCCCACCTCATCTCCATTCTGAACCCCTACAAGCCCTTTCTGCACCCCTTTCCTCCATTTTGTACCGCTAAATCAAAAACCGTACCGACTTATATTTTCATTCCGTATCGATTCCCAAAAACCTGAACCGATTCCCCCTTTTCCTGCCGATTTCAAATTTATACCCCTATTTTGCCCTACATTTCCATAATTTGAGTTATCTTTGCAAAAGATTGCTGCTCGACACTCATGCAGCAACTAATTCTACATAAATTAGTATGTAGCCTAACCCTACAGATCTAATAAATTTTATCTAATATAACCCCTTTAACCTTAAACAATGAAAAGATTTTTATTGTCACTGATGATCGGAGGAACAGCCATGGGTCTTTACGCCCAGACGTTCACCGAGTGGCAGGATCCTAAAGTTAATGCGGTGAACAGAGCACCCATGCGCTCCGCCAACTTCGCCTATCAGAAGGGCGAAAACGCGCTCTCATCGCAGTCACAGAAGGAATCGGCAAATTATCTGAGCCTTAACGGCACATGGAAATTCAACTGGGTAAAAGACGCTACTTCACGCCCCACCGACTTCTGGAAGAAAGACTTCAACGACAAAGGCTGGGACAATATCAACGTGCCCGGCGTATGGGAGCTTAACGGCTATGGCGACCCCATTTATGTGAATAATCACTATGCATGGGCTAACTTCTATGAAAGCAAGCCCCCTATCGTGCCGACCCTCAACAACAACGTCGGCACATACCGCCGCGAGATTAAAGTGCCTGCCGACTGGAAAGGGAAAGAGATTTTCGCCCACTTCGGCTCCGTGACATCTAATATGTATCTTTGGGTAAACGGCAAGTATGTAGGCTACAGCGAAGACAGCAAGCTCGAAGCCGAGTTCAACCTCACCCCCTACCTCGTGCCGGGACAAGAGAACCTCATCTGCTTCCAGGTGTTCCGCTGGTGTGACGGCACATATCTCGAAGACCAGGATTTCTTCCGTTACAGCGGCGTAGGTCGCGATTGCTACCTATATGCACGCGACAAGAAGCGCATCGCCGACATCCGCGTCACTCCCGACCTCGAAAACAACTACACTGACGGTGTGCTTAAAATTGACCTTTCCCTCACTGCCAACGCACCCGTTGACCTCACTCTCAAGGATGCCGACGGCAACACCGTGGCTACAGCCACTGCCTCCAAGAGCGGCAAAACAGTGATGAAGGTTGCCAACCCGAAGAAATGGACTGCCGAGACTCCTTATTTATATACCCTTACAGCCACAATGCAGGGCAACAACGAGGTTGTGCCCGTAAACGTAGGCTTCAGGAAGATTGAACTTACCGACGGTCAGATTCTCGTAAACGGTCAGCCGGTGCTTTTCAAGGGTGCCGACCGTCACGAGCTCGACCCCGACGGCGGCTACGTGGTGTCGCCGGAGCGTATGCTTCAGGACATCCAGCTTATGAAGCAGCTCAACATCAACGCCGTGCGCACCTGCCATTATCCCGATGACAAGCTCTGGTATGACCTCTGCGACAAATACGGCCTTTATGTGGTGGCTGAGGCTAACATCGAGAGTCACGGTATGGGCTACGGCGATAAGACTCTCGCCAAGGATCCCGCTTACGCCAAGGCTCATATGGAGCGCAACGAGCGCAACGTGGAGCGCAACTTCAACCATCCCTCAATCATCTTCTGGAGTCTCGGCAACGAGGCAGGCTATGGCCCCAACTTCGAGGAGGCTTACAAATGGGTAAAGGCTGAAGATCCGAGCCGTGCCGTACAGTATGAGCAGGCTGGAATGGACAAGATGACCGACATCTTCTGCCCGATGTATTACGGCTATGAGGGCATGGAAGCATATGGAAAGAATAAACCCACTTCCAAACCCCTTATCCAGTGTGAATATGCCCACGCTATGGGCAACTCGATGGGTGGTTTCAAAGATTACTGGGAACTTATCCGTAAATACCCCAACCTCCAGGGCGGTTTCATCTGGGACTTCGTTGACCAGGCAGTGCGCACCACAGGCAAGGATGGTGTGGAAATCTATGCTTACGGCGGTGACTTCAACGATTACGATGCTTCTGACGGCAACTTCTGTGTGAACGGACTTGTTAACCCCGACCGCATCCCCAATCCCCACGCTGACGAGGTTTCCTACTATTACCAGAATATTTGGACTACACCTTCCGACCTCTCCAACGGTAAGCTGAAAGTGTATAATGAGAACTTCTTCCGTGATCTTTCGGACGTAACTCTCAATTGGGTGCTCCTCAACAACGGCGTGCCCGTGCGCGACGGCAGCATCGACAATATCAACGTAGCTCCGGGTGCCACCACCGACATCACCGTGCCTTACGGCAAAATTTCCGACCAAGGTGAATGGGCGCTCAACCTCTACTATAACCTCAAACATGCCGACGGACTTCTACCCGCCGGACACACAATCGCCCGCCAGCAGTTTATCCTTAACGATGTGAAGGGCGATGTGGCAATTGCCAACCCGGTTGAGAACAATCTCGGCGAGATTAAGCCTGAAATCATCAACAACCAGCGCAACTATCTTATTGTTAAAGGTAACGACTTTACTGTAGAGTTCAACAGATGGTCAGGCTACATGAGCAAGTATGAGGTGAATGGCACCCAGATGATTGCAGAAGAGGGTCAGCTCACACCCAACTTCTGGAGAGCCCCGACCGACAACGACTACGGCGCAGGTCTCCAGCATAAGTATGCAGCCTGGAAGAATCCTGAGATCAAGCTCGAATCGCTCAATGCAGATATGGAGAACGGTCTTGCCGTTGTGAAAGCCAAATATTCTATGCCGGGTGTCAAGGCACACCTTGCCTTGACATACACAATCAACGGTGCCGGCGCAGTGCAGGTTAACCAGACCCTGACTGCCGACAAGACAGCTGAGGTGTCAGGCATGTTCCGCTTCGGTATGCAGATGCAGATGCCCGAGACATTCAGCAGTATCGAGTATTACGGACGTGGCCCGATTGAGAACTATGCCGACCGCAACAACTCAACTCTCGTGGGTCTCTACAACCAGAAGGTTGCCGACCAATTCTATCCCTATGTCCGTCCGCAGGAGACAGGCACCAAGTCTGACGTGCGCTATTGGAAGCAGCTCAACAACTCCGGCAACGGTCTTGAGTTCATCTCAGAGAATCCATTCTCCGCATCCGCACTCAACTACTCAATCGAGAGCCTGGACGGTGGTCCGAACAAAGCCAACACCCACTCACCTGAGGTGCAGAAGGTAGATTACACCAACCTGCTCATCGACAAGGCACAGATCGGACTCGGTTGCGTCAACAGCTGGGGAGCTATGCCGCTCAAGGAGTACCTTCTTCCCTACGGCGACTACAGCTTCACATTCGTGATGAAGCCTGTCTTCCACCAGCTCCACAACTAATCCACCGCATAAACCGTTAACCGGCGTATGGATAAGACGGTCTCCGAACCTCCTCCAAAAACGTTGGCAACCACAAATAAACAGCCTGTGGTCTCTTATAAGAGACCACAGGCTGTTTATTTCATCATCTTAAACCTCTCTATATCAAACACAGAATCGCCACCTGCACCAAAATAACCCTTGCAAACATACACAATGGGTAAACAGTAGCATAAGCCACCGAAGCACGGTCGCCCGGCAAAGAACTGTTGGCATAGTCAAGAGCCATAGGATTAGCCATCGAGCCGCAGAGCATACCGGCAGTGGTGCCGAAATCAATCTTAAAGCCCTTCACTGTGGCAACTCCCACAACCACGGTAGGAACCACAGTCAGGAAGAAGCCAATCACAACCCACAACGCACCTTCCGAACGGAACACAGTCTCAAAGAAATGGGCACCCGAATCCAGACCGAGACAAGCCAAATACAACGCCAATCCGATGGCGCGTAGCATAAGGTTAGCACTCACAGTGGTATACGTAACCATATGCAGCTGCGGACCGAAACGACCTACCAAGATACCCATAATGATAGGTCCGCCCGCCAAGCCAAGACGCACCGGCAAACTGATACCAGGGAAATGGAACGGTATCATACCCAATGCAATGCCTAAAACTATTCCAATAAAGATAGCGAACAGATTCGGCTCATCAAGCACATTCACGGCGTTGCCAAGCAGAGGCTCAATCTTGTCGAGGGCTTTCTCCTCACCTACTACTATTATCTTGTCGCCAAGTTGCAGACGCAGATCAGGAGTGGCAAGCAACGGCACGCCGTTACGGTAAACCCTGCTGATATTCACTCCGTAAAGATTGCGCAACCTCAGCGAACCGAGAGTCTTGCCGTTGATCTGACGGCGTGTCACGATAAATGGCTTCGACACCAGTTGACGGTCAACGGCATTCCAGTCTATATCCTTAGCGTTCCAGTCAGTCTTGTCCTGCTGCCCAAACACAATATGCAGCGACTCAACATCGTCGGGCGTACTCGTTACAAGGAGATGGTCGTGCATATGCAGCCGTGTCGAAGATGTTGGTATCGACACATCACCGTCACGCCACAGACGCGATATAACGAAATGACAATTGGTGAAATGCGCAATCTCAGCCACCGTTTTGTCCTTGATGCCCGGATTCGTAACTTCAAACTCCGTAATCTTCGGCTTCGGCACCTGTTGCACCGAATGAGGAGAAATCTCGCTCGGACGAATGAACACCTTACGCATAAAGATTATACCCAAAATCACACCTACCACTCCCAACGGATAGGTGACGGCACATCCCAACGCAGGAGTGTTGGCTGAGATACCCAACTGGGCAAGTGTCTGCTGCACCGCGCCGAGAGCAGGAGTGTTGGTGGTAGCACCGCAGAATACACCCATCATATCCGGCAGCTTCACAGGGAGAAATAGCGTGAGCACCACGGCACAGAGCAATGTCAGCAATGCCAGGCTAAGCCCAATCAGATTGAGCTTGACACCCCCGTGGGCCACGGAGCTGAAGAAACCGGGTCCCACCTGAAGCCCAAGTGCATACACGAAGACAACCAAGCCGAAATTCTCCGCATACTTCAACATCTGAGGGTCAATGGAGAGTCCGAAGTGCCCGGCTATGATGCCCACAAAGAAGACGAAAGTGACACCCAACGACACCCCTGCCACCCTTATCTTGCCGAGAGCCAATCCCAAGGCACAGATTAAAGAGATGACAATGATAGCCTGGATGGCACTTTGCGACACAAATAAATTCTGCAACCATTCCATATGGATATAACCTTTTATAAAGTCACAACTACACTATAGAGTATAACGGTTTACGCCCGTTTCTATTTTCCTATTCCCTCTCCTTACCCCATACTCTCCGACACAGTCTCCTCTCTACCTCGCTCTCTATACCGTTCTCCCCACACCCTTGCCTCAATCATCATTACAACCTTACTCAACACCAAGCTCCTCTGTATCACTTACTCTTCTCTACGGCGCTGAACGATAAAAAATGTCACACATAACACGATAAATCAATCATTCTTCCGTTATCTTTAATGATTACGTAGTTTCTAAGAAACTGAAATAATTAAGGAACCATAGAAAAATAAGTTGGGATAAATAGACTGTCACAAGTTATTTTGGAGATTCCTAATAAACCCTATAAAGAAAATAAACTCTATAAAGAAACCTACCTCATAAGATAATATTTTACACATCAAATTAACCAATATCATATACATATGATCTCTTTTCTTATAGCTCTCGTAGTGCTCATAGGTGGCTACTTCATCTATGGAGCGTTTGTGGAGAGGGTGTTCTCAAGCGACGCCAAGCGCCTTACCCCCGCCTCCACAATGGCTGACGGAATCGACTATGTGGCTCTCCCCACATGGAAAGTGTTCCTTATCCAGTTTCTTAACATCGCCGGAGTCGGTCCGATCTTCGGTGCGATTATGGGTGTGATGTATGGCCCCGCCGCCTTCCTCTGGATTGTGCTGGGCACCATCTTTGCCGGAGCCGTCCACGACTTCATGTCGGGCATGATTTCCGTGCGTATGGGGGGTAAGTCGCTCCCGGAGATTGTGGGCAGCGAACTCGGTAACAAGATCAAGATGGTGATGAGCGTATTCACCTGCGTACTTCTCGTGATGGTGATAGCGGTGTTTGTGCGTACTCCTGCCAATCTCTTGGCTACACTGACACCCGAACACCTAAACGCTACCTTCTGGGCAGTGTGCATATTCCTTTATTACATCCTTGCCACACTCCTACCGGTTGACAAACTTATCGGCAACCTCTACCCCGTATTCGGTTTTGCCCTTCTCTTTATGGCAGCCGGCATAATGGGCTATATGATTTTTAACGGCATAAATATTCCCGACGGTTTCTCAGAGGGCTTGTTCAACCGTCATCCTGCCGGAGAAGCAGCACCTATCTTCCCGATGATGTGCATTTCTATAGCTTGCGGAGCCATATCCGGATTCCATGCCACACAAAGTCCTATGATGGCACGTTGCCTCAAGAATGAAAAGTATGGCCGTCCCGTGTTCTACGGTGCAATGGTGTCGGAAGGTGTCGTCGCTCTAATATGGGCAGCCGCAGCAATCGCCTTCACCGGAGGTTACGACAAGCTTGCCTCATATATGGCAGATAACGGTGCGGATGCCGGCATCCTCGTGCATGAGGTATGTGTGAAATGGCTTGGCACTTTCGGCGGCATACTTGCCATACTCGGTGTGATAGCTGCTCCCATCACCACAGGCGACACAGCCATGCGTAGCCTTCGTCTTATCATAGCCGACTCTATAGGTATCGAGCAGAAGAAGTTCCTGAAGCGTCTGCTTGTCACCCTTCCCATTGTAGGTGTAAGCTATATGCTCATCAATATCAACTTCGATATTCTCTGGAGATACTTCGCATGGTGCAATCAGACACTCTCAATATTCACCCTATGGGCTTGCAGTGTATATCTTGCCCGTTATCGTAAAGCTTACCTCATCACTATGATTCCGGCTATGTTCATGACCATGCTTTGCGTCACCTTCATATGCTACGCCCCGTTGGGCTCATATGTGGAGGGAGTTGGCATGCCTTTGGCTTACAGCGAGGTAATCGGCTTCATCGCAATGATCGTCTGCACAGCATTCTTTATCCAGTGGAGACGTTCCCTCTCAGCCACTTCAATGTTAGCTGAAGATTAAACCTACTTGCAAATTTGCATAAGACTCAATTTTCACTTGTAAAGACTTAATCCGGATGGTGAAAGATTTAATTTGGATGGTAAAATGCAAAGGAGGCTACGACTTTCGGGTCATAGCCTCCTTATATTTTGGTAGTATTTATTTCAAAATTACCTTATGGCTTTTGCCGTTGACAACTACGATATAAATTCCATTCTGTAAAGGATAGAAGTCATCTCCTGTTGAGGACTGAGACACAACAATATTTCCGGCAACAGTATATACATTTATTACGGCTCCCGGTATAGTTTTCACTCTTATCCCACCATCAACAAGAGTGACCTTTGCGGAGACATCATCCTGTAGTTCCTTAACTTCGCTGAATGGTTCGATTGTCACTAAAGCATCTTCCATAGCTTCACCCTTACCGTTTGTCAGCGAGGCAATACCGTTGTAGACCTTCATATAGCCGCCATCGAAATACTTATCCACATCTTTTGCCTTCAGCCGTATCTCCAAAAGCATTTCGTCGGGAGAAAGAGTAGCCAAAGCGGATGAGAAGATCATTACGCGGTAAATAGACTCTCCTAATTTTATGGAATTAATTATATGACCACTATCCTGCGCGGAGTCGAGCATAAGATAATCTACTTCGAGCCCTTCAGGCAGGTTAAGGTCGAATTGCATGGCAGTATACAACATATCCGTATCAAGTCGGACCGGAATGACCATCACACCTGATTTCTCAAAACGTAGCTCATCGATCACAAGCACCTCATTCGGAGAACGTGTGTTCATAGCAGCACGGGCACGGCTCACACTCTCCGGCGTCTGAGCAAGCACAAGGTCTACGGTCTTAGTGACATCGACGATATTAATCCTGCTGTTTCTATCCACATCGGCACGGTCAAAGACAAAGCCAACAGGGTTACGTTCAAGTATATAATTGACAATCAACACCACATCATTAATAGCAATATTGCCATCGTTGTCGGCATCCCCGTATAGGGTATCAGTTACGATTATTTCACAAGTTGCAGTAAGACCGCTCTCTGTATCTTTCACGGTTATAACTGCTTTACCCGGCTTTATGCAGGTTATCAAGCCCATACTGCTTACAGTTGCAATAGAGGCATCTGATGAACTCCATTCAAGATTAACCGGATCAGCATCCGACGGTGTGTAGGTAGCCGCTAAGGTTGCTTCCCTACCCTTCTCAACTGTAAGCTCTTCCGCATTAAGAGCAAGCGACTTGACATAATTGGTAACTACGAGTGGCAGTTTATCGGAAACAGAACCACAGACAGCTGTAATCTCGACATTACCGGCTTTCTTAGCAGTGACTTTACCATTACTGTCAACTGTTGCCACCTCTGAATTAGAACTACTCCAAGTGACTGTCTTATCCGTTGTTAGCTCCGGTAAGACCACCGCACTCAGAGTAATCGATTCGCCTACGTTAATAGTGGAGACCTGAGGCTTTGTAATCGCAACCGATGTGGCAGGAGTAGGCTCGACAGTCACCTTGGCACTTGCCGTCTTTCCATTGGCAGATGTAGCAGTGATAGTAGCACTACCGACCTTTACAGCTGTAACGACACCGGAAGAAGATACCGTGGCTACAGACGTGTCTGATGATGCCCACGTCACTTTCTTGTTTGTGGCATTTGTCGGGTTAAACGTCACTGCCAAAGCAGCGGTCTGAGTAGCTTTTAGAGTCACCTCTGTCTTATCAAGCACAATGGATGTCACAACGACCTCAGGAATGGCTGCCATATAGCTCTTGTCACGCACATCTATCCCTTTGGCACCATCCGACATAAGAGTTTTTTTAAAGCTTATTTCACCACCTTCAAAATCATCGGCAACCGCTACGTTGAAGGTAATCAAGTTTTTAGTGTCTAACAAATTATATCCGCTATTCGAATACACAATAAAACGATAACTGCCATTTGATACATCTTTTACGCTAATTGTGTGACTATCTTTCCTATCATATGTGGTTTCTGATTTTACCGTCACTCCATAATTTTTAGTAGGATCACCTGCTAAAGACAATCCGTCAGGAAGATACATATCAAATTGTATAGCTCTGTAAATATATCCATTATCAATAGATATATGTACTGTCTGTGTATTTCCCGGGGTAAACGTAAGCTCAGACTTACTAATCATAATTTCGGCATTTTCCTGACCCAAAGAGGCAGAGCCGACTTCGGCAATCTTGGCTGCTCCGGATAATGGTGAAGCAGTGGCTCCATAAAGATCTGCACAACCTTCATGGACATATACATTCATCGTCGATACGTCTATCCCCTCAAAGCTTTCTCCGCCAGTGAGTACCGGTGCTTCATAAGCATCACAATAGAAGTTTGTGAGCGACGTACAACCCTCAAACGCACTTGCGTCGATAGTCTTCAGTGTTATAGGCAAATAAATGGATTTAAGTTTGGCACAATCTTTGAAAGCAGAGGCATCAATGTGCTCAATGTAATTATTTATTTTGACAACTGTCAGCTTATCTGTCAACGCATTGACCGGGGTGAACGCTCCTTCAGCAATTTTAGTCACCACATAATCCACTCCATTGCTCTTGAAATAGCCCGGTATGATAATTTCCGACTTTGAGGGAGTATGTCCGTCTACAAGTTCTGCGGTTTGGTCGTCATAAAGATTATAGATGAGTTGGTAGGTATCTCTCCATGTTCCAACAAGGTCAGCAGCCGATAAGCATAAGGACGTAGCTCCGGCAAATAACAACATCAGGCATCGCAATACCATATACCTGAAGCTTCTGATGTAAGGTGTCATAAAACTTTTGGTTATAAAATTAGGGTATTAAATAAATTTTGGTTATAATCTCTATCGTCATCGGATAAAAAAGAGGAATCGCCGTCCACGGAATAGACGGTAAGCCAATTTAAAAAAGAATGCCAAATTACTTATAGGAAACGGAAGTAAGCCTATAATCAAATCAGGGAACTTTACTCTTTTAACGATAATATGCCACAAACATACCTCAATTTTCTCATACTGCAAAATTGCAATATGGTAAAAGCTTCAATTAAGCCCATATTATACCTAATAGCACAATAAAATATCCTAAGATCGAGAAGTCAGACTTGAGTTCTCGATCTCAGGACTAAATTATATTGCACGACACAACGTGGAGCAGAATGTCCCAGCTTTATTTACTTTTCGCTTTCAAGATCGTAAATATCGCTAAGTAAGGTATCGTTGGTCCGTTGCATTTTTCTGTATAGCACGAGCACTACAATGCCCCCTATAACACCTCCAATCACTCCACAAAATAGCCCACCGATCTTGGCTGCCTGTGCCGTATCACCAGGTATTCCTAAATCCGTATTAGCACGCATAGCCGAGAAGAAGGCTATTACCCATATGATTGCAAGAGGTAATCCGATGCATACTTGGACCATACGTGCCCTCTTCTGCCGCAATAAGAATCTTTTGAGTTCAAGAATCGACGCGGTTCCGAACATTCCGGGAGGAATACGGACCGTATGCCAGTCGAGGGCAGTGTCAAGGACGGAGAAAATAAGGAATATAAAAGCATACCACTGGGAAATGTCGTAAGCCACACTAATTGATACAAAAATTAAGTATACAAATGGCAAAGTTATTATCTCTGTAACCACTACCCTATTAAGCCATGAGGCTTTACTGCGCATAACCTTTCGCAGTAATTCCTTATTGACAATCTGCTGGGTATCGAGTTGCTGCTTGAGTGCAGCGAGCTGTTGCCGCATTATTTCGATTTCTTCCATTGCTTAAATTGGTTAGAAGGATTTCAGTTTTTCTTTTATTCTCACGAGACGCACACCTACGGCACGTACCGAGATGCCTACTATGGCGGCAATCTCGTCATATGACATATTTTCGAGCCAAAGCAATACTATGGCACGGTCAACGGGTTCGAGCAGAGAGATACGTTGACGTAGTTGTGCTGACTGCCTGCTCTCAGTAGAGTCGCCGTTGATTACATCAGGAGCTATATCAAGGGGAATGGTCTTGACACGTTTCTTGCGTTTGTAGGATATACATGTATTCATACTCACACGATAAACCCAGGAACGAAAATTCGCCTCACCGCGAAACTTCTCGTAACCATTCCAAAGATTAATAAGCACCTCTTGGAATAGGTCGTCCGTTTCAGCCCTCGTCTCTACAAACATGTAGCATACCGAATAGATCGTACTCTTTTGCTCCATCACCATCCGCTCAAAGTCTGTTTTAAGATTGGATTCCATTTTCGTTTATAAGTGGAGGTTTCAATTCTTGTTTTGAACATTAGACGTAAACACGCTTCAAAAATTACATCCTTATTTCATAAAATAGCAATTAACCATATAAATACTTGATTACCAAATACAAATAATTCTATATTAAAGTACGGGAAATCTGTAGAACCACCATAACCACTCCAAAATAGGCAGTCCCATTTGTCTACGCAGCGATATTATCATATCGTATTATTGGGTATACTGACATATTCCCTTTCAACTGAATTAAGACAGAACCACCTTTCCCAATTTAATTCCTAATTATACAGAAGCTGAGTTAAATCAGAATAACTAAAATGTCTTATAGTTTTGTAGGCGCAGTAGCCGGAAATTAAACTTTATGATAATTCATCACTCTATAAAGTATAATTCACTAAAGGATTTACATAACTTAGAAAAAAGAATACATTATGCGTAATCATTTATTCAGAACAATTACCATCATTGCGTTTGCAGTAATTTCTGTCGGAATTACGGCTTCTGCCAGTCCTCTGACTTTTGAGGCGCCAATAAGTGCTCCGCAACGGCATAATTCATATGGTAGACCCGGAAGCGCATCTCCGGCTCGCCCCGGCATCAGCAAAGAGAAACAACGTCTGCTTAAAAAAGCAGAGGTATGCCGGCATAAGGCAGCTGACTATCGCAGACAGGCACAAAAGCATCTTGATAAAGCCAAAACCTACCGTCATCAGGCAGATAAATACTTACGTTATCATCAATACGCAAATGCTAAATCAGCACAAAAAAAGGCTGACAATGAGATGAGGAAATACGATCAACTGTCAAGAAAAGCTACTGAGCAGGAGCGTCAAGCCAAGGAATATGAACGTCAGGCCTCACGTATAAGATAATATAGATGTAAAACAAACCTGCTCCCACCCCTCAATATACCCCCCACCTCTCAACATAAGATTTTAGTGACTGTTCCTGTGCATCACATGGATAGTCACTATTTTTGTATGAAGAATTTAATGGAGCATTTAATTGGTATGAAGATTAAATAAATTTATTATGAGCACTTAATCAAGCTAATAGAATATGATTCAGAGAGATTAGATAATAGCTATTATAGTGACCATGGGTAATAGTGACTAAAAGAAAATTGCCAATTCTGTATGAATTAGCGATTTAATTTTTGCCTATGTGGTGTCATCAGCATTGATTTGAAAATACAATGCAACTGATTATCAGTCTTTTAGTGGGTATCTAAAGGAGAAAATCTCCAGATGCTACACTGCTATTTTATAACGTTTTGAGGGGTTTTGCACAGGCTATACAGTATCCTACACTTATACCCGACTTTCAAAGTCCTCTGTTTGACTGCAAAGTTAGTGAATTTTCTCCACTCCACCAAGAAAATGCTGAGGAAATTTCAAATTTTGTCGGTTTTTTTACGCAATAAATCCGACAAAATTGTTATCTTTGCACTCGGAAACACTATATGGAAATGACCACCGCAAAGAAAATAAAACAGATGGTTTCGGATTTTCCCGATGACTTCGTGTTTGTTGCCTCTGACCTCGACTGCGAAATCAGTCAGCGTGATGCGGCGGCAAGGGCGTTGCAACGTATGGCGGAGCGCGGTGAAATATCGAAGTTGTCCAACGGAAAATATTTCAAGCCTCGGATTACCATGTTTGGTGCGCTGAAACCTTCCCCTGCCCAGATTGCAAAGGAATATCTTGTCAAGGACGGTAAAACCATCGGCTATCTTACCGGAGGTGCAGCCTTTTCACAATATTCCCTTACTACACAGATTTCATCGGAGATTCAGATAGGCACAAACCAATACCGTCGTCCTCTGAAAAGAGGAAATTACCAAATATCATTTGTTTTGCAACCTAACTCAATTCCTGAAGCGGAAATTGATCTGCTGCGGTTGTTGGATTGCATAAGGTTCATAAAGGAGATTCCCGGAACTACACCAAATGAGGCTTGTAAAAGAATAATGCTGATAGTTGAGGGGCTTGATGAGGAACAGCAACTTAAACTTGTACAGTATGCTTTACGGTATGCACCATACGTCCGTGCCTTATTGGGTGCCATTATGGAGAATACAGGGGCTTCAGAAATTATTACTGAGCCATTGAGACAATCTTTGAACGGCATATCGAAATATAGACTTCCAATTTCAGAAGACACTCTGCCCAATAAAATAAACTGGAGAATATATGAACCTTCACGATAATCAAAAGCTTTTCGCTGATGCAGTGTTAGCGACAGCCCAGCATCTGGATATAAATCCGATATTCGTCGAAAAGGATTATTGGATTACCCGTTCTTTGAAACTCATGTCGGAGGCGGATCCGGATGGCAGAGCCATTTTCAAAGGAGGCACAAGTCTTTCCAAGGCACATTTTATCGGTTCGAGATTTTCAGAAGACATAGACGTGGCGATCGTCAATGCTGATTCGTTGAACGGTAATCAACGGAAGTCGTTGATAAAACGGCTGGCAAAATCCGCAACCGTCGGAATTGACGAGATACCAACGCCGGGAGTGACAAGTAAAGGTTCAAGTTATTATAAAGCCATTTATGGTTATCCACAGCTATCGGAACTTACAGTACCCATAGAGGGTATGCCGGTAAGACCCGGACAGATAATGCTTGAAATAAATTCTTTTGCCAACCCTTATCCTTATGTTGAACGTCAAATTGGTAATTTTATAGGTGATTTTCTTAAAGAGACTGGTAACTATGAGATAGTTACCGAATACGGTCTTGAAGAATTCCCAATGAATGTGCTTGATAAAAAGAGAACAGCTACCGAAAAGATTGTCTCTTTACTTCGTTTTTCTTTAGCTAAGGATTACAGACAGGAATTAGCAAAGAAAATCCGTCATTTTTATGACCTCTATTTTCTGATGGATGATACGGCGTGTTACGAGTATTTCCATTCTACTGAATTTAGTAGTGATGTTAAATCATTGCTTGACCATGACCGTGAGATGTTTGACAAACCGGATGGCTGGAATATACGCCCCCTATCGGACTCTCCACTATTCTCATCGCTGGATGAAGTCTGGGACAACGGTCTTTCTTCCTTATATGAAAGAGAATTGTCGGCTTTAGCATACAAATCAATACCTTCTGCCAAGTCGGTTATAAGTAGTGTATCTCAAATTATGGGAATTATCCAATCTTCCGGGATAAGGTAATAGTCACTTCACATGTAGTTCAGCAGCCTGTTTCGCAAAAGATTACTACCACAAAGACCAATGTTTCATCAAAATCAAAGTTACAATCGGAGCTAGATGCCATATCTCCATTGCCCGATGGATTTATGGGAGCAAGGCTACCACCCCACGACCTCGACCGCTATCAGAAAGGGGAAGCAATATGTACCTATATCTGCAATCCCGATGAGATTGTCGGCAAGCAGCATTGGATATGGTACGACTTCAACACCTGTCAACCTCGATGTGAACTAACACCGCCACCTGCCGACCGTTATCTCCCCGATGTATTCCCCCAGCATACCGCTTCATCTAAAGTGGCCTCAACTTCCCAATCTCAGGGAGCCGGAATCACTCTGACATCGCCTTCTTTCAGAGGTGGAGTACAGGACAATCAGGGTTTCGCTTCTGGCGATGGGATTTCGGATGATTTCAAATTGTGGTTGAGCCGTCATCCCAGTCTCAGCATCGACGAAGCCCTTCACCGTTATCGCGACGAACAGAAAGCCAAGCGACGCCGTAGAGTCCAACGACTTTAATTTCAAATGATATATTAGGATGCTTTACTATTGCTAGACATATCGATGATGTCATAGATATGGGATTACAAATGGTCTAATATCTATGACTTCTTCCTAATATACTCATTTATTACTAATAATATCAATAATTCTATTCAACAATATAGGATTATTGATAACAACGATAAATAATTGTTTGCGAGTTCGTGTAATAATTTGATATAACATTTGTCGTTGAGAATAATACGTATTATCTGCAACTAATTCTCCATATGCATTATATCTAAACGACTCATCTAACACCATAACAATCTTATCAAATTCTTGCCCTACAACAGAGTGTGCACAATCTCCATCCGAAGATAAATATTTTTCGTATTTAAATGTCGTACGAGTTCCTGGAGTATAATTCGGTGTTTTCCATCCTTCGTTGGCGAGCTTGTTAAGGAGAGCCTTTCCGGCACCTATGCTTTTACAATATGAAAACTCAATATTGGAATATGACATTCCGTGAATATTCTTATTCCGATTAAAAAGTTGTTTGATAAAGTAAGCAATTTCTTTATTCGTTCGAATCTTATCTGTCAATCTGAATGGTTTACATTTTAAATCGTCTTCAATTTTTTGTTGTATGTTGTTTCTAAGTTCCGTATCACGTAAATATTGGTTAGCATCGAACGAAAAAATACATTTAAGCTTATTATCTTGGATAATCTTAATAAAACGCATAAATTGAGATAAATATATCCTTTGAGCTTCATCTATAATTACAATATCGTAATGTGAAATATCGGGCGCATATCTTGGCATATAAATTTCCCATCCATATTGCTCTTTGAGAATATTGTGACCATTGTTTAGGGGACCACAATGTAAAAATATAACTTTTGCCCCGCGTGTTATAGCCTGTTTGCCTATGTGATAAGTAAGCAATGTTTTTCCAGTACCTGCACTGCCTGTCAAAGCTATAAATCTAGAATTTTTATCCTCTAACTTTTTTAAGATCTCTTTATAAATATTTTCTTGCTGTACAGTAAGAAAATATTTATCTTCCATAAAGTTATCAGTAGAATTAAATGGAGAAACCAGATAGTCGGATGGGTTAAAAAGATTATCAATATCTTTAAGAACTACTGTTTGTTGTTGGTATAATTTTTGATATAGTTCGTTTATTGGTATTTCCATCAGTCTATTGCCATGCACTCCTGATATTAGTTTGTATATTTTTTTAGAATCAGACATATAGGTATAGATAAGTAATTCTTTACCAAGGAAACTGAGATAATACTGATTCCGTAGCTGTTGTTTAAGAACCTTTTCGAGTGAGCTCTCAGTCTTTATTTCAATATTTATTATTTTATCTATTCCAAATCGGAGCAAGTCAAATTCTTTGCCAATTTGTGGAATAGAGTAACCAAGGAAATAATGCATAAATACTGATATATCTTGATTTACTGATAAGAGTTGTTTAACTAACGATTCAAGGCCGGATAGCTCATAATCCTTAATACCACTTGTTATTCCCATGCATTCGGTCATTTTATTAAATAATACCTCATCAAGATTTCGGAATGCTTCAACAATTGATAGTATATTAACTTCTCTCATGACATAAATCTATTATTAATTAAACATCACATCAATAGTATACACCGAGAGAGAGACTAATTTCTTGTCTCGGTAGTAATATTTGTGAAATCTAGATATTGTTGTTTTGAAGCTTATCAAGTATTTTTACAATATATAAATCCAACAATTTAAGGTTCGCAGCATAATCCTCAATTACCATACCAAAGGCTGCCTCTGCTCTATCCAGTTCATTGCTGTGTCCTGAATACTGTTGATACCTGACACCTCCTTCAGAAAATGTTTGTATAGAACTTAGTAATGTTGAGTGAATTCCACTTAGTGCATCTCGGATATATGACGAAACAATAGGAGAAATCAAAGCAGATTCTAATAGGACTGCTTCAGCACACCTAAGAGCCTCAATGAAGGTTTGTGAAATTGCTGGAATATTCGACACAAATTTCATACGACCTACATTTAAAATCAGTGTGAGACTACGTGCAAATTGATTATTAAGTCGCTTGTAATTAGTTGTTGTTTTAAGTTTTAATTGTGTCGCATGTATTGTTTTTTCGTATTTCTCGTGTATTTCATTGAGCGATTCCGTAGAATCAATTATGCATTGGTTACATGTATCCAGTAGTTCCGTCCAATACTCGATATCACCCTTATCTTCTTCAAAAAATTCAGGTAACGAAAATTGTGATTGATATGCAGCAATAATGGAATTTAACTCAGGTAACGACTCTTGATTTAAGAGATGTTTTTTAGAAACTACAAGTTTATGCCCGGTGGGAGTAGCCGAAACTTTAGACAGTTTTATTTGCTGCCAATAGAGGATTCCCGTATTTGGGTCGCATAATACAAAGATAACAGGAATAGCAGAGGAAAGCCAGTAATCATAGTGAACCTGTTTTATATAATACACATAATTACCATCCTTGTCAGTATGAACATTCCCTAAACCAGTTTTAAGCTGGACTGATATATAATGAGCTGTTCCATTACCGTTTATT
Organism: uncultured Porphyromonadaceae bacterium; assembly: GCA_947177145.1. Lineage (GTDB taxonomy): Bacteria > Bacteroidota > Bacteroidia > Bacteroidales > Muribaculaceae > Lepagella. The sequence goes on along the minus strand of CAMWTL010000019.1, from coordinate 3,935 downwards.
ACTTGTTCAATCGTCATATCAATTCCGATATCACTATTTGGGGTAGTACGTGCAATCCATCCAAGATCCTTTCTAACACATAATTCTAAATAAGATACCCCAATGTCATCAGTGGGATTATAGCGTGAAGTATTTGTCATATTTAAATTGCCTGATATCCATTAAGATTAATTACTTGATTTCGTTGAGTTAGATAATATTTAAAATCATCACTTATAATTGAAGTCCCTAATCTATGAACATTTATAGATTCACGGATAAATGACTCATGCGAATGTGGCATAGATTGTTTAATCAAACACCGTCCATCTAAATCAAAGGCTAAAAAATTAGAATCAAACAGTTTATGGTGATTATGACATAACCATAATCCATTATGCCCACTAATTGCATGAGCATACTTTTGACTGTCGTCAATAATTTCACAACTCCTAATATCTGCAACTCCCCATATATGTGCACCATGAATAATTTCTGGAATTTCACAACTGCAAAGAGCGCATCTTTTCATTCCGATACGATCCAACAAATTATAGTTATATGCTGCTGATCTTAGACGGCGTGCGTCATCCGCATCAGCTATCAATCTATTGAGTCTTAGAGAAGTATTGTAAACAGTGATATTGCCTAATTGCTCAAATGTATTTAATGAAGATTGAGGTAATGTTTGCAAATCTTGCTCTGAAACGGCAAATACATCAATCGGTCTATCAGCTATTTTAGAGAGTGCAACTCCAAACACTGTTGATTCATATTTATTTGCACCATATGTTTTAGCATATAGTTGAATTCGGTCTTGTGTTTTTGAAACAAACGACGAGTTATTACTCCGATTGCTATTTTGATTCTCACTTCGCTCTGTAATGATTTCATCAACGTTAGCGTAAGGACTTATGAGATTACTATAATATGAATCAATATTAAGGAAGTTAATTCCCGCAGTCAACATCAGTCTATAATAGACTAGATGATAGTCCGTGAAAGGATTTCCAACATAAGGTATAAAATAGTACCATAACTGCTTATTAGGATTTGAATCAGAATAGAATATGTTTAATGCAGTTGGTACGCTCTGCAAACTAGAATTACGCCCCCTTATATCTCGTTCCGACAACGTGACATAATGAGTCATGCCACCGTATTCAAGAGTAATCATTCTTCCTTTGTTATATGTGTCTGAGAGTTCATTAACAACGTATTGTGTTTGCCCTGTCAGACGTAAACATATATCCCTCAGAATGTTTTGCGTCAAAATGGATCTAAAACCATTAGTTATCTTCTGAGTATTGGGTCGATAGGATATTACGGCTCTCATTTTTTATAGTTTGTAATTAATACTTCTTTACGATCATTATACCTTCCTTGGGTTTCATCAATGTGTATTATATTGTATCCTCTATTTGTTGCCCAGTTCTCTACTTCATAATTATGAAAGTCTCCGGACTGAAGAATATAGGAGAACATGAATTTTGCATCAGCAAGGTTAATTTTATCTATGAATTTACACAGTTCTTTTTCATGGGCAACACTCCATCCTTCAAATCCACGTTTACCATCGTTATATGTTGCGGTGGTTTCTCGATAAGGGGGATCTAAATAGAAAAACGTGTCTGCTTCTATTAAGGGAGTGAGATCTATAAACGAATTATTCCTGAATTCTACATTCAGACTTTTTATCATCCGTGAGAAAGAAATGAATTTAGCAATAATCTTATCGTTAAATCTACGCGATCCACAGGGAATGTTAAATCCATGTTCCGAATTGAATCTTATCTGTTGTTGGAATCCAAACAAAATTAACGTGTACAGCATTATTGCTGACCTCTCAGATTTGGGCATCGAGTTGTACTTATCCCGAATCCGTAAATATCCTTCTTTATTGTTAGGAGCAAGACTGTATTCTTTTATTAATTTGTTTATTGCTTTAAAATATACTATAGGATCATTCTCATAAAACGAATTAATCAATCCGACGACATACTGATTAATATCATTATATATTACTTTTTTAGCAGCTACATTAATTCCAACGTTGAATCCTCCACCGAATACATCCACAAATGTCTCAATATTCGTTGGGAGAAGTGACTTGATATTAGGAATCATCTTTGCTTTACTGCCACTATAATTTAAAGGAGATTCAAAAATCACATCTTTTGCAGATTTTTTCTCAACGAAAAAAAGGTATTCTAAATGACCCTCTCTTCCTCTGCATTTAAAATTATTATATTTCTTATAGTCAATCTCAACACATTCATATGTGTCAACCTTACCATAACGTTTGAGGGTAGCTTCAATAAACTCTTTTGACATAAAGCCATCATTATTGTAGCTTAAAATCACATATTTTGCGGTTGTATTGGCTACAATATAATCAAACAAAACATGACTATATATGTCCTTTGACCATAGGGACTTCATTGGTGTAACTGGTCTTGAACCAGTTATCTTACTTATTGTCGGGTTATCATTTAGAACTAATGTTTCCAAAAGATGATATTGAGTTCCATACTGATTTTGGGTGTATGGCGGATCCAAATACAGTATATCGCACTCAATTTGTGTTATAATATCTTCAATTTTAGAGCTATAGGTCTCTATATGATAGTCAGAAGAAACTTCATCAAATAGATTTTCAGATATTGGTACATATTGCAGTTTTCGTTGAGACCGTGGATCCCAATGCTTGAGAAATGCTCCAAATACCCCAGCTGTATTTGCTACACTTGAAACACCCTCAATCAAACAATAGATAAGGTAGGCGAATTCGTTATCTGAAATTAGGTTCTTTTGTTTCCACTGCTCAATAGAGGATCGTATGTAATCTATTCTCCCCGCATTTTCTGACGTAAAATACATACGATCAGAACCTCCGGGAGAATAGTTCTGATAGAAAAAACCTTTCTCGATATCTTGATGTTCAGAAAAGTATTGGAATGGATTAAAACCTAGATTCTTGAAAGCACAGGATTTGCCAATGATTCGCCCTTTGGCATATAGCATACTCCATCGCATTGAGTCATTAATAATGACCTTATATATGTTTTTCAAGCTGTTAGCAACAGAGCCTGTCCCACAAAAAGCATCGAAAAATCGAAATGAATGATTTAACAATCCTTTCTCATAAAGAAGGGATTGAATAGCAGGCAATAATTTATCCTTACTTCCTAAGTATCTCATATGCTCGTATTAGCGTAACAGTTCTGCGACAGGAACGTTAATCAAAGAGGCAATTTTTTTTAAAGTATATAAATCTGGCTGTGATGTGTTTGTACACCATTTTGAAACAGTTGTAGGATTTACCTTCAACTGTTCTGCAAGCCATTTCCCTTTGATATTCTTCTCACACAATACTACTTTTATGCGATTTATATTTTCATCCATACGATATTTCTCTAATTTGAACGCAAAGTTAATGAAATTTTAGCATATATACAATAGCATTTGTAGTGTTTAAAAAGGAGTGTTGTCTTTTAGGGAAATAGTGTAGATAAGATAATATCGCAAAATGGCAAAGGGAAATTAATATGTTGCGCCTATAATGGAGATCTTGCCCGTTATTGTGATCCTGAACGTGGTGACCCGTGGAAAAAATGGCTGAGGTCACCACATTTTTGCTCCGTAATTATAGTTAAAGTCTGTTAAAGTTTGCCTATCTTTGGGGAGAGTGGTGTGTTGAATTGCTGCGAATAATGATGAATGATAATAAATTATGCATTGATAATCAATGTATTACAACCTCAACGAGATAGATGCGTGTATCCTACAACACGTATAATACGCAATAATTCAGCGAATTAGAGTGGGCGTGGTGACTGATGTGGTGACTAGGAGGGGTATTGGTAAAAGAAAGACCGCTAACTCATTGAGAATTAGCGGTCTTGGGTGGTGCCACCAGGAATCGAACCGGGGACACAAGGATTTTCAGTCCTTTG
>CAMWTL010000018.1 GCA_947177145.1 uncultured Porphyromonadaceae bacterium | reverse complement strand
AGAAGGCGAATGATGTCAGGCAGGAACTTATGAATGATTCAAATGTCAATGTCACGGACCTCTATCAGAAAGCTTCGGAGTTTATTTCGCAAATGCAAGACGGACATTCATTCCTAAATTCTCCACAGAATGTGAACAATGCTTCGGGAAACGATTCTCTTCTTGTTGTAAAATTTATGTGTGGTGACGGCTCATTAATCGTCAATGCCATTGATTCTACACGAGGGGATTTGATTGGGAGCCGGCTTATCGGGATAAACGACCTGCCTATAGAGGAAGTCCGTGACAGGGTGGCGGTCAGTCATCCCTGTGAGAATAGATACGGAAGAATGGGTGTGCTATGTAATTGGTTCAGACCTGTCAGTTTCTACAGAAATATCCTTGCCAATTCATTTAGCGATTCTCACAGTGGTTTGAATACTTCCATATGCAGTGTTACCAATGCTGTCGGTAAGCAGGATCTCATAATGGATTTTCTAACTCCTGATGGTGACACCGTTAGGTATGCCCCTAAGAAGGTGCAGTATAATCAATTCGGGGAAACTGCCAAGGCTCGTACACCAAAGGATGAGAGGTTTCCGACTCAGCAAATGGAATGGAAAGAATTGGAAGGTAATATGTTTTTCAGGCTTGCAAGTGTGATGGCACGTGAAAATTTTGAATTTCAGTATGATAATGGATGGGATTTCTACGATGAGCTTGCCTATCAATATCGTTTGAGCGGTAAGGATATGCCTGCCGACACAGTGGCTGCCATAAAGGCTCTGCCTTCATTGTCTGAAACGTTCTTGGAGATGCTGCAAGAAATGAAAGTAAAGGATTTGAAGAATCTTGTGATAGATTTGCGTGGCAATGGGGGAGGTTGGACACCGATTGTGTTACCGACATTATATATGATGTTTGGCGACCGTTATCTCGAGACGGACATGGATGCTAAGTTTTACAGGCGCATTTCAGATCTTTATCTTGAGAAGAGTAATACAGATATTGCCACGTTTAACGCAAATAACGGCACACAGTTGAAAGTAGGGGATTATCTCATGCCGGAAGAGGAAGTAACGGATCCACGGACTATGGAGGAAAAACGTCAAGATTTCCTTCAGACGACTTTTTGCAGTGATTCAATAAGGCAAATGCTTCTTGAAAGGAATGGTGAACCAATCTACACTCCGGAAAAGATATATGTTGTGACAGATGAGGGTACGTTCAGTGCCGCTTTCCATTATGCATTTTATTTGTCAAAGTTGGGAGCAATTATAGCAGGAGAAACAAGTTCGCAGGCTCCTAACTGCTACATGGAGGTCACACCTTTCACCTTACCCTTAACGGGTCTATCGGGAAGCATATCGAATGCTATGCAGGTTTTTCTTCCGGCTAATGACCCACGCTCAAAGGAATTTACTCCTGACATAACTCTCACTTACGACGATTACCGCACGTACGGTTTCGACTCCAACAGTATCTTAATTTATCTTCTCGATTCACTAAATATATCTTCTCATTAGGAATCTTCAAAAAATAAGCTGTGACCATTTATTTGTCTCAACTTATTTTTTATGACTCCTTAATGGAGAATAATGGCAGCGTTTTTGTAATTTTGCAGTATGGATCCGAAAGATTTCCGTGGTGAATATGAACGAATGTGTATGCCGTTAGGTATGTACGCCTTGCGCTTTGTGGGCAACGTCGATGATGCTCAGGATATAGTGCAAGGTGCTTTTATGGCTGCTTGGCAACGGGTCATTAAAGGCGAGGAGATACAAAACTTCAAGGCTTATATGTATCGCGCTGTGCATAACGCAGCGATGGCTTACCTGAGACAACGACAAAATATAAGCGATGTAGCGTATGATGAACTCGATGAGGTGAAGGAAGTGAGTGAGGAGGCTATAGACACCGCTGAACGTGACGCTGCCCTATGGGAAGCCATTGATTCACTGCCAAATCGTTGTAGGGAGATTTTCCTTATGAGTAAGCGCGACGGCATGTCGAACGCAGCCATTGCCGAAGAATTGGGCATATCGGTAAAGACTGTCGAAAACCAGATGACAAAAGCTTTCTCTGCATTGAGAGGAAATCCGGGTCTAAGGTTAGGAAAAGTATTTTTCCTTCCTTTCCTTTAAATTAAAAAAATTTTTTGTTTTGAATAGGGGTTTTCAACCTGTTGTTTGTCATAAGAAAAAATAGCATCAGAAGATGACGGATAAATTCAAAGAATCGCTCGAATTTGTGGTGAAGTATTATAGGCGCGATGCTTTCCGACCTGACGATGAGCTGTTTCGCGTGGTGCCGGTGCGCAGACCGTGGTGGCGGCGTACAGCTATTGCTGCCTCTGTCGCTATCGGTGTGCTTGCCGCCTCAGCGTTTCTATATGTCAATTTAACCCGTGTGTCTTCTGAGCCTCAGATGCCTGAGCAGACAATGACGGCACCTGAGGTAAAGGAGAAAGTTGAAACGGAAGTGAAGCGAATAGAGTTTAAGGATGCTACGCTGAGACAGGTGGCAGAAGCTATTGAGGACACCTATGGTGTAGAGGTAGTGGGTATAGATTCGAATAGTGAGATAAAATTGACGCTCAGTTATGAAGGCACTGCGGATGACCTGGTGGAAACCATAAACGAACTCTTGGGCACATCACTCCGTATAAACGAGTCAGGAAGTGTGACAGATAAATGAAAGGGAAGAGAGTAGGAGTAGCAATAGCGTTGGCAATAATGGCTATAGGCACGGTGTATGGACAAAACATCACCATATATGCTGTGTCTCGTCCGGCTGAGAAGATCTTTGCAGAGATAATGCGGCAAAGCGGCAAGAATTTCGTCTATACCTCCGATTTGCTGAAAGGTCTCACATTATCGGTAGATGCAAAGGATAAACCACTGAAAGATGTGCTCAATTCGATGTTTTCCACCACCGACATATCCTTTAAGATCAGGGGGAACAATGTTATGCTTTTCCGTAAGAAGAAGCCGGCGGTGGGGAGGCTCAGTATACGTCGTCCGAAACCTTCTCTTATTCCTGATACCGCAACCTTGAATGAAGTGATTGTGCATGGAAGTAAGAACCAGTCGCTCACTATGGAAAGCCCATCAGTGGGAGCCTTGACTCTGAGTAGGGAGCTTATAGCCTCGACACCGGTGATTTTCGGAGAGAGCGATGTAGTAAAGACCTTACAGTATGAACCGGGCATTTCGGCAGGTGTGGAAGGTATGGCAGGAATGTATGTGCATGGTGGTAATGCTGATGAGAACCTTTATCTGCTGGATAAAGTGCCTCTATATCAGGTGAATCATTTAGGAGGTCTCCTTTCCGCCTTTAATACGGAGGCAATACGTGGTGTCGATTTCTATAAATCGACATTCCCCGCACGTTATGACGGCAGGTTGTCGTCGTATATGGAAGTTAATACAAAAGAGGGGTCAATGACGGAGCATCACGGGTCGGTTCGCCTCGGACTCACTTCGAGTGCATTCAATGTGGACGGTCCGATACGGAAGGGACATACGTCGTATGTCGTGGCTTTACGTCGCTCATGGTATGATTTGCTGTCAATTCCCGCCTTGGCGATTGCAAACAAAGTTCTAAATAACAGGCATCCTCTGAGTGCAGGTTATGCTTTCACAGATCTGAATGCAAAGGTCAGTCACAGATTCTCAAAGCGGAGCGATGCTTACCTATCTTTTTATTACGGCAATGACTATCTGAAAACCGATGTGAAAGATTGCCGATATGACCTTGTGGATGAATTAAGCCGTAAAAAGAATAACTTAAACTGGGGTAACATAGTTGCCTCGGCAGGATGGAACTATAAGATTTCACCGAGCCTATTCAGCAGTACAACCGGAGCATTTTCAAGATTCAGTTCAAAACTAACATATTTAAAGGAGATAAAGGGATATGAAACCAAGGAGAAGAATGCGACATTGCGTGATTATGTTGTATCGGATAATTACATCAATGATTGGCTCATAAGGAGTGATTTCAACTGGCAACCAAACGAGAGACATAATATTGGATTTGGAGGTTCGTTCACATTTCATAGGTTTTTACCGTCGACTACAAGGCGCAGTGTCACATCTGACGAAGCGAATCTCAGTGGAGTTGAGGATATAGACGCATACAAGGCGAAAGAGGTAAATACCTATATGAATGATGACTGGGAGTTGAGTTCTAACCTGCGTATCAGCTATGGTGGTCATTTCAGCTTGTTCAACATAACGGGTAGGACTCACAACGGATTTTCACCGAGGGTGTCTGTAAGATGGACTCCTGCCTACGGATGGGCAGTAAAGTGTGGGTATGCCCATACGGTGCAATATGTGCATCAATTGACGGAAAGCCTAATCTCGCTTCCTACAGACCAATGGGTGCCGATTGTAGGGGAGCAGAAGCCTCAGACGGCTGACCATGTGTCAGCCGGAGTATATTGTGCCTTATTCGAAGGCTACACCATATCTTTAGAGGGATATTGGAAGAGGATGCATAATCTTCTCGAATATCGGGATGATTATTACCTGATGCCTCCCGGTTCATTTTGGGGAGACAAAATGGATGTAGGCAAGGGCACGGCAAAAGGTATTGATTTCAAGATTACTAAAGAGATTGGGCAAGTTAAGGGGCAGATAAGTTATTCACTCCTTTGGGCAGACAGACAGTTTCCGAATCGCAACGGAGGAAAGAAATATCCTGCACGGTTTGACAACCGACATAAGATAAATATCCTTGCCGATTGGAAAATCAATGACAAGTGGGAGGTGTCAGGCTCATGGACGGGAATGACCGGCAACCGATTTACACTTCCGACACAGCTATGGTATAGTCCGGGAATATTCGGATATGAGGATATGCTTCTTTCCACCAAAGTGAATAATGTGAGATTGCCCTTCTATCATCGTTTGGATCTTGATTTCAAACGCAACACGAGGAGGGGATATTGGAATTTCAGCATCTACAACGTTTACTGCAACATGAATACGATAGCTGTTGTAAGACAATACGAAATAGTCAGGAAAGATACCGAATACGTGTCATCAAGACCGGTTTACAAGAAACTAAAGCTTTTACCTATTATACCCTCAGTGTCGTATACATGGATATTCTGAAAAAAGTAACCATATCTGTCCTTGCCGGCTTTATGCTTACGGGGTGCTATTCAAAGTTTGATCTTGATGTGGAAAGTGAGCCGGTGTTATGTCTTAACTCCATTATCATTCCCGGAGATTCGATTCGTCTACAGGTGACCCGGACTTGGGAATGGAGGGAGAATGATTTGTTGAATTATCAAAATGTGGATGTTACGGATGCCGAAGTAAGTCTCTATATCAACGGTCAACTAATGGAGAAAATGACTCCAAGGACCTATTATATGGTAACATCTCCAATAAATTCCAGTATAAATTTCTATAAGACTACCACAGGATTCATTGCCGACTATATCCCTGCTTCGGGCGACGAAATTCGCTTCGAGGCTAAATCCGAGAAATATGGTGAGGCAACTGCTGAAATCACGATACCGTATCCGGTGGACATTGAAAATGTAAGCATTGATGTGTCAAACCTTGTGAAAAGATCCGATGTATATTTTGAAAGTTACGATATGACGTTGAATATGCTTGCACGGTTTTCCGATCCTGCACCTACCACGGATTACTACAGGGTCAGTACTTATTTAGATAATAAGTATTGGACAGATTCCGGGGAAGAGGGTTTTGTAGACGGTTGGGTATCTAAACTTGATGTGAACCATGAGCCGTTGTTTACGGAACATATATCGGTTCTGGAGTCTATTTTCAGTGATGAGTCAAGCTATACGATATTTTCGGATCGTCAGATTTCCGGAAAGAGCTATCCTCTACATATCTTTATAGACAACCTACGCTACAACTACTATAATCCGTATGATTTATCTGAATTTAAGGATTTCGATCTGGTAGTAGAGCTCTCCAGATTGTCGGAGAGTTACTATAAGTATGTGCTTTCTGAGTGGGAAGCCAACTATGGTATGTCCGGTATTCTCGGCAGTATGGGTTTGAGTGAGCCGGTGTATGGGGCAAGCAATGTTTCGACAGGGGCAGGGGTGGTGGCTGCTGTTGTGCCTTATCGGTATAGGATAAACGTCAGGCAGCTGATCGAGGAGGAGTTGGGAAAAAGTTTGCCGGCAATTTTGCAATAAGTTGTATATGACGGGAAAAAATCTTACCTTTGCAGAAGATAAGTGAATCCTTTGCGATTGCTTCAAAAATTCTTTTACTTTGGAAAACTGATCTAAATGATGAAAAAAAGTATACTCGCCTGCTTGATGGGTATGGCGTCGCTATGTGCCGGTGCAACCGACCTTTTCTTTTATTCGCCTGAAAACGGCGATGGCGGTCTCCGCTTGGCTGTGAAAGAAGATGATGGCTCATGGCGTAAGATAGGCAACGGATATGATTTCGTAAGGTCTGATTTCGGACCTTGGGGTAGCCATAAGAAGATGTGGAGCCCTGAGCTATTCAAGAACGATAAGGGAAATTGGGTGCTCCTTTTCAGGGCTACCGATAAAGGTGATGTAGTCGGTATGGCGGAAAGTCCCGACCTTATGAACTGGCATCCGCAGAAGTATTATCTGCCGTCTGACACCGCAGCTCTCGCTTTCAGAAGCAGAGTCAACTTTATTCCTACAACGGTGGCTATTGACGGGCATCCGGTTATGGGTAATATCATGAAGTCGGATCCGCAGACCGTAGCCGGTCTGGATAAATATGTGGCAGAGCGTCATCGTTTAGGTGCTCTTTATTCAGAGCATTGCGACGGCGACAAGGAGCGGTTTGCCAATCTCAAACCATTGAAGGCTTCCCTTACTGCCAACGGCACAAGTAAGGAGATTTCCCCTCTGCTAATGGGTATATTCTTTGAGGACATAAACTATGCCGCTGATGGTGGACTGTATGGTGAACTTATCCAGAACCGTGATTTTGAATATGATCCTACGGAGTCGGGTACAGAGGGGTGGGGACCTGCCTATGCCTGGAGTGTGACCGGCGACAAGATTGATTTCTCAATCGCCACTGACGACCCTATCCATCCCAATAATCCCCATTTTGCACGTCTGGATGTGAAGGGTGGTATAGCCACGCTGGTCAATAACGGAGGGAATGCCTTCATCAATTCCGGCTACGATGGAATAGCCGTACAGAAAGGAGAGCCTTACCGTCTCCGTTTCAAGGCACGTGTCAATAAAAAGATGCCTATGGAGGTTGCTTTGGTATCGGGTTCCACGGGTCAGAAACTTGCTGCGGCGAAGCTAACCCTCAAATCCACACGTGACTGGAAAGACTATGAGGTAGTTCTCACACCTAACGAGCACTGTTCCAACGCCTCGTTGCAGATTGTACCCAAAAACAACGGTGTGCTCGATATGGATATGATCAGCCTCTTCCCTGTCAATACTTTCAAGGGACGAGAGAATGGTCTTCGTGCCGACCTTGCTCAGTCGCTCGCTGATCTTAAACCGCGTTTCGTGCGTTTCCCGGGCGGATGTGTAGCCCATGGTAATGGCCTTGACAATATGTATGATTGGAAAGGCTCGATAGGTAAGTTGGAGGAGCGCAAGCCTCTTTATAATCTTTGGGGCTATCATCAGACCCGTGGCTTAGGTTATCACGAGTATTTCCAATTCTGTGAAGATATAGGTGCCGAGCCGTTGCCGGTGCTTGCGGCAGCAGTCCCTTGCCAGAATTCGGGTCGTGCGTCACATTACAGCCACGATAGCCTGACCACATTTGGTCAGCAGGAGGGCTTACCTATGGATTCTCTTGACAGCTATATTCAGGATGTGCTTGACCTTATAGAATATGCCAACGGTCCGGCAACTTCGGTATGGGGCAAGAAGAGGGCAGAAGCGGGTCATCCCGAGCCATTTAACCTGAAGTATATCGGTATCGGAAATGAGGATATGATAACCGAGGTATTTGAGGAGCGTTTCAAGAAGATCAATGCCGCTGTTAAGAAGGCTCATCCGGAAATTACCGTGGTAGGTACAGTCGGTCCGTTCTATGAGGGTTCTGACTATACCGAAGGGTGGCGTCTTGCCAAAGAGGAGAACGTGGACATGGTAGATGAACATTACTACGTGGATCCCGCTTGGCTCATATACAATCAGGACTATTATGACGACTATGACCGTAACGGCACAAAGGTATATTTGGGAGAGTGGGCAGCTCATCTGCCGGGTCGCCCATCGAATATGGAGACTGCACTTGCCGAGGCGTTGTATCTAACGTCGGTGGAGCGTAACGGCGATGTCGTGAGTATGAGTTCGTATGCTCCGCTTTTGGCTAAGGATAATCATACACAGTGGCGACCTGACCTTATTTATTTCAGCAATACAGAGGTGCGCCCTACCACGGATTACCATACGATGCGCCTCTACGGTGAAAATTCAGGCTCACAGTACTTGAATAGCAATCTCAACGTGAATACGGATAATGATAAGGCAAAAGCAAGGGTAGGGACATCAATTGTCAAGGACGAGAATACCGGTGATGTGATTGTGAAATTAGTGAATATGCTTCCTGTGGAGACTGAGATGGAGGTTGATTTGCGAAAGCTGTATCCGCAGGGTCAGGGAGCGTTACAGTCGGTGCGCACAGTTATGAGCGGTCAGCCTGCCGATTCAAAGCCTTCGCTGAAGACAGACCGTGTATCGCTCGATTCTCCTTTCTTCACGCTGCCACTTGCCCCGTATTCCTTCACGGTGCTCCGGATTGCCAAATAATAGGGCAGGTATATTAGAGCTACCTTACAGTTTTCAATAGCAGTGGAGGACGATACACAACGTATCGTCCTCCCTACTTTCATACAACACTTTTATGTTTTATAGTATTGTTCGGTATTTTTGATTTGGATCGGTTGGCTTATCAGGGATAGTCCTTTCCAATATACCGGCATCCACTAAGTCGTAGATATAGCGTTTACGGTTGTTGTAGAAATCAGATAAACCGAGTCTATCCATTATTTCCTTAGCCGTACGGGGTACGGTACAGAAGTTTCTAATAACCTTCTGTTTCTTCGATAATGTCAGCTCCGGTTGCACATTTCTTGATTCAGCTTGACCATATATGTATGGGTTTGATGCTTGCTCATTAATTACTCCAAGCTGATTACGATTAGGAGAATTTATTGCTTGCTCATTTTTTAAAATATCAGAGGCAAGTCCGAGGGTAGTTGAATCTTGCTCATTTAAAGCTTCAGCCTGACTATACATAGAAGAATAGATAACTTGCTCACTTGGCATACCAACATGATTATAGGTATAAGTATTTGTAGCTTGCCTATTTGTAGCTTGAGCAAATTTATCTTGGTGCATAGTGTTTGCATGCTCATAATCTGACTCATTAAGAGTAGAGTTGTTTAAATCCGCATCTTGCTCAGTAATCAAATTACTACGATGGGTAGGTGTAGTAGTCTCATCAAACAGCTGGGTACGATTAGGAATAGCTTGCCTACTATGCAGATTCGGCTGGTCGTTAGTAGATATTTTTACTACTTGCTCATTTTTTAGTTCGCTTGAACTGTATAAGGGCGTATTTACACCTTGCTCATTTGGCATTATGCCTTGGGTGGGATTAGGTGAAGCTTGCTCAATACCTGAATTTTGGTTGTCAGTGGAGGTGGTATCTTGCTCATCTATTTGACTATCTTGGCGAAGTGGGTGAGTATGTGTTACTTGCTCACTTTGTGTAGATGCCTCCTCATTTTTACGTGGGATAGTAATAAGGAATTCATTGGCAGAATTAGTATTTTCCTTATTGTCTATACCATTTGAAAATATGGCATCCGGATCACATTCGAGTGCTCGACGCACTCCACTGCCGACTCCTGTATAGGGAAGCAAATGATTGGCGTTGCTGAACAGAAATATATTTCGTGGCATGGAAGTGCCATTCTTTACGTCTCCGATTGTAAGACCATTTGGCAGCCTCCCGGGACTGTGTATCTCTACACGGTCATCGAACACAAAGATGCGAATCGGAGCCTTTATGTTTAGTGAGCGATGAACAAGCGCATTGACCACATACTCTGTCAGGGTTTCGTATGGAATTTCCAATTGCTCTATTGAGTTGAATTCCTTCTTCGTCTCCACCTTTCGAAGATTACGGATAAGGAAATTCATAATGGTGTGGAATTGATGGAGGAGGTTGCCCTCTATCTCCATATCGTGCATCTTGTCGCGGAATCTGCTACCCCCTACAGAATTGCCCAGGAAACTTATGCACTTGGCGGTCATCATAGGTAGCCAACGCTGGGTATACTTTCCAAAGAGCAACATAGCTGCTACGGTTATACTGCCGTCAGGACGGATAAAACGTAGACTTCTTAGGAGTTTTTCGATTGTAGCACCGTTAATGACAAAGTTTGCCATCGTATCGAGTGAATAGTCTTTCATATTGAACTCGTCAATCTGCTTGCCTTTGAAGACAGGTGCGAATCGACTAATGAGGTATAGCTTGATCGTATCTGCATCAAGATCTTCAATAGTGGCATTTGGTACGATTGCCTCATCCTGATCAGAACTATCGTAATCACTCGTCATTTCGATAAGTTGGAAGTTGTCAGATGTCTTTCGGTTGTCAGGATCGCTATTCCTAACCCACGCAACCACCTCACAACCGACTTCATACTCATCTGATTTAGCTGAGATGCGCTTCTTGAACCTTAGCGGTTCGGCATTAGCCAAATCTCGTGGTTGAAACATTCCTTGCTCAGTCATAATTATTATCGCTTGAAAAAAATTACATAAAAGCTTATTATGGGGATGTAAAGTTAGCTAAAAAGTTTTACTTTGACAAAATTAATTTGTAATTTTTCTTATCCGAGATTGTGATTGCAATCGGGTGGGTGTGTAAGTAGGTTGAGGCTTTCATATGCTTCAACTACGTATAAAAAATAATAAAGATATACCGGTGTTGGGGATTCAATAGTTGAGGCCGAAGTGCCATAGAGGGATGATGTTAGCGTGTCCGTATTCGATGTCATCACGTACTACGATGCCGTTGAGAGAGCCTTCGAGTTGTTTCTGACCCTTTTTTGCTCCACCGAATTCAAATGTATAATCGTTGATGCGAAAATCAGTATTCTTGGCAGCGACCACAGGATTATTCACCCTCATCTGATTATAGAAGAAAGTTTCCCTCACACTGCCGACATTTACGTTTGTCCCTTGAAGAGCATACATCAGGTTAGTGTTGTCTAAAAATACCTTTTCTATTTTCCCGAGGCTCCTTAACCCGTGGGTCTCATCACGCAGCTGACCGATCATTCCCGCTTTTTCAAGATAAGTCAGGTAATTGGGTAAATCGTTTTTGCTGACGTTCAGCTCTACGGTAAGGTTAGACATATTAGGTTTGTATGGTGCTGAAGCCGACAGTATTGCCAGCAGCCGGGCAAGTTTCCGTGAGGTGGCTACGTTCATACCGGCATATTGTGGAATATCAACTTCCAAGGTTTGGTTCATCACCTGTTGAAGCCGAATCTCATAGCCCGGCAAGGAACTGAAAGGGTAGTAACCCTTTGAGAGATATTCTCGGAAATATGGCAGGGGATGGAAATCTAAAGGCATTTCAATTTTATGTTGTAGAATGTCCTCAAGGGAAAGAACCGGGAAATCGATGTCTTTTGACATTTTGAGATATTCCCGAAACGATAGACCTTGCATAGAAAATATCAGAGCACGGCGACTAAGATCTGCCGCTCCCTGATGAATGTCTAAAACTGAACTTCCTGTAAATATAACCTGGAGGTCGGGGTGTGTGTCATAAATTTGTTTTAATTCCGACGACCATCCCTTATACTTATGTACTTCGTCAATTATAAGATGTTTACCGTTTTCTTTTGTCCATTCATCAGCCAATTCAATCAATGTATGATTAAAGAAGAAGGAATTGTCTGCTGAGACGTAAAGCCATTGCGGACGGTCGGGCTGGAGGAGAAGATGCTGTTTCACCATCGTTGATTTACCCACACCGCGAGGTCCGACGAGTCCGATCATCTTGTCTTCCCAGAGTATTCTGTCGTACATATAGCGACGAAACTTAGTAGGAGTTCGCTTAAGCTCCTCATTCATATAGCCGATTAAATTCAGATGTGTCATAAGTAAATTACAGTGATGGTTTTGAACAGCAAAAATAGTAAATTTTATTGTGATAAATGCTGATATTTAATAAAAAATCCTCTTATAGGGGAATATTTTAAATAAAAGTATCACCTTTATAGGGACATATTTTTAAAGATATGTCACCTTTAAGGTGATGCTTTTTGGGGATGGATATATTGAAGTATTATAAAATCATCATATTTATTCAAGTGGTTTAGATAGCCTTTGGAGAAAAAGTTTTATCAGGGTCAATCTTATTTGGTCTATTATTTTCTTGTCTCAGGATTATTTATCTGGATATACTTCTTCTGACGATTTGGGCTTTGAATCTTATTGGAGAAACCTCGTTCTATGATTCATAATTTGAGCCTGGGATAACAAATATTCAGATTAAGACGCAATAAAGATTTTTATGTTAAAATTGCAGTCTTGGTGTTTTTTTATTACTTTTGCGCAAAATTATTAAGCAAAAAGAATTATAGATAAAATTAGGTGTATAATATTGCCACTTTATAGTAGTATTCAGCCTAAATTTATAATTTAAAAATCGCTGAGGTTCATAATACAGTGAGCTTCAATAATATCTTACAATATGATTGAAAATTTCAAATTGCCTCTTGATGACATAGAGGTTATGGACGACGAGTTGATGTTCGTCCTTGGAGGAGCCGGGAATTCCACCGGAGCTGGCAGCGGTTGCGGTTGCATTGCCAATTATAATAAGGAAAAGTTATGAATAAATTATTGACCTTGACACTTTTTCTTTTCAGTTCATCGGCGGTATGGTCACAGACCGCCGGCACAGATGTGCGGGGTGAGGTCTATGCATCGGATGGAAAAGCCATAGAGCGTGGAGAGGTGGCTTTCCTTCAGAGCGATACGATAGCGGCTGCCGCCATGACCAATCCGAAAGGAAAATTTGAGATAAGGAATCTCCCGGTAGGCGACTACATATGTCAGGTGTCTGCATACGGCTATAAGGATAAGGTTGAGTCTCTTAGTGTAAGCGGCACAAGGCTCAATCTCCCGCGCATAGTGCTTCAGAAAGATTCAGCCGCGATGCTTGATGAACTGACCGTCACAGCCGACCAAAGCCTACGCACTAAGGATCTGGCAGGAATGACAGTCTATCAGTTGTCGTCAAGGGCGAAACAGGAGAACGACGCATACGTTGCCCTCCAGGAAATTCCAAGACTGAGGGTTAACTCTATCGAGAAGAAGATCAAGCTTGATGACGGGTCTTCTCCACTCATACTGATAGACGGTGTGAATAAGCCGGGTGCTCTAAGCGTGTTGCGTCCTGATATGATAGAATCGGTTGAGGTAATCGACAATCCCTCTGCCCGTTACCGCGCTGACAGCAGCGTCAGATCCGTCCTTAACATAAAGCTTAAAAACAGGGCTGGCATAAAACCATATGTCAATGGCAATATCGGTTTTAATCTTATGCCTAATCTCAGATTCGGTGTGGAAGACCTGAATGGTGAGATAGGGAATTCCAACTCCTCCCTTTCATTTTCCGGACAGCATTTCTTTATGAACAATGTCAAGAATGAGAGTTTCAGCCAAGACAGGACCCCGGAACTGAATAGAAATGTCTGGAAGGATGATAAGACAAAGATGAATATGATTTTCGGATCCATCAATGCCGACAAAATTTTTGACAACAAGAACTATTTGGCATTGAACGTCAGATATATCTTCCAGCCTTCGAAAATAAAGGGGACACTTAACGGCTTTATGGAAAATCCCCGGACAAAAGAGGAGAAACCGACAAGCGGAACCACAGAGTCAGACAATACTTATAATAATCTCCAGACCCAACTTTATTATAAACATAATTTTTCCAACTCCCATCTCATTGAGACAA
Source organism: uncultured Porphyromonadaceae bacterium (assembly GCA_947177145.1). Taxonomy (GTDB): domain Bacteria; phylum Bacteroidota; class Bacteroidia; order Bacteroidales; family Muribaculaceae; genus Lepagella. The sequence goes on along the minus strand of CAMWTL010000018.1, from coordinate 11,245 downwards.
CCGCGTATTATACATTTTCTAAATCCGAATCTGACGGCTTTCGTAAAGAGATCAATGAATGGTATCCATATGATATTAAAATGGATTTTGACAACAATAATCATACCGGGGGCTTGGAAATTGACTATTCCGTATATTTTGATAATGCCGGCACACTTGAAGCCGGCTCAAAAACGGATTATTCAAAGATATCGATAGACGACCTGATAGATGAGTTTCCTGTATATGACTATAAGGAATTCAAGGAGTATATTTATGTAGGCTTCAATAACAACAGCCTACAACATAAATTCAACTACAACATATCGTTGGGGGAGAACATTGTTGCCATAGATGCCGACGGAGCAAAAAATACTTATGTTGACCTCATCCCCTCAGTCTCTTTGGGATATAGATTTTCTCCGATTCATTTTATCCGTTTTCAGTATTACAGGGACCGTTTGATGCCGACACCGACTCAGCTCAATCCAAGAAACACCTCGACCGATGAATTTGTGGTGAGGAAGGGTAATCCTGAACTGAAGCCGGCCCATATGGATTATTTTAATCTGGGATACGCGTTTACCAAAAATAAATGGAGGATTTATCCATACCTGCAATATTTTCATTATTCCGACCTGATCACTGCTGCCGGAAGTCTTGATGGCAATATTTATACGAGTACGTATCAAAACTGCGATTATCAGTATGGTTTTCAGGGAGGTGCGATTATCAGTTACCAAACGTCTTTCGGCAATTTCGGGGGAACGTTAGGATACCTGAAAAAATATATCCCAGGGTTAACTTTCAGTGGGAATACGATTGTTGCAAATATCAATGGAAATGTATGGTATAAACAGTTTTCCATGTATTTCTATCTCAGCTATACTCCTTACAGATATACGAGAATATCAAAGAGCAGGGAGTCTGTTAACAGTAATCTCAGCTTATCATGGAGAATCAACAATTCATGGAGTGCCAGAGTTGGAGCCGAATCTTTCTTATTCCCTTCAATGAGAAGTAAGACATGGACAGAAAACGGAGACTATAATTCTTATACAACCTATCTTCAGAAGGGGGTAAGACCTAAAATAACAATCGGTGTTGCCTATAGCTTCTCTAACAAAGTGCGGTCTAATTATAGACAGAAGAAGAATTTCAACTCGCGGGAAACAGGCTTAAACGGTATACAGGTGAAATAAATTATAACATAATGATTATGGACAAGACAAAAAGAACGCTTCCTCTTGACAATATAGAGGTCATGGATAATGAACTGCTTTTTGTGGTTGGCGGTTGTGGAGGCAAGAAGAAGAAAAAATCTGTTGAAGAGGATTATCTGAATAGATTTCCTCATTTGTGGCAGTAGTTTTATATTTAATTTTGAAGTAAGTTTAGGATAACCTCTGCCGGATATGTCTGAACCTATGAATGCTGATAAGGGACATCCGTCTGTCATTATAGATGGATGTCCCTGTTATATGTCACTGCTTATATTGATATGAAATCTTGCTATTTACTCCTTTATTTATACTGTTTTTTGATTCGAGTAATATTTTTCCAGAGAATAATTTTACAGTTACTATTTTGTGGTGGAGGCGAGGGCGGTTTCGACGAGGCCGTCGATTATGCCGTCGGCTACACCGATTACCGGGACGATGATGCGCTTCGCACCGACGATGGAGGCGACGTGGAGGAATATCTCTGAGGCAGGGATAATCACGTCGGCACGGTCAGCCTTAAGGTCGAACACTTTCATTCGTTGTTCAACACTCAGCGGCTTGAGGAGATGGTATATACGCCCCAACTCATCTACGGAAAAGGATTTGTCTTCCTCGTTCTTTGATTTGGCGAGTTTATAGAGCTTGTTGATATTGCCTCCTGAGCCGATAATCTCAATGTCGTGGTATTTTTCAGCTATCGGGCGCAACTCCTCACCGAGACGTTCCCATTCTGTAGGTTTGACTTTCTCTGTAAGTAGACGGACAGTGCCTATGTTGAACGACATCGACTTCTTCAGCTCACCGTCTGAAAGGAAATTAATCTCCGTGCTGCCGCCACCCACGTCCACATAGAGATAGTTACCTTTACGGTCGCCCTGATATTCCATATGGTTGTTGTATACAATCCGTGCCTCCTCCTCGCCGGCTATTATCTCAATCTTAATGCCTGTCTTGTCGAGGATCTCCTTTATAAGTTCGGGTCCGTTCTCCGCGTCGCGCATGGCAGAGGTGGCGCAGGCACGAACCTCGTCCACGGAATAAATCTTCATAAGCTGACGGTAAGCCTTCATGAGACGTAGCAGATTTTCCGCCTTCTTAGCGGACACCTTCCCCTTTGTGAACACATCGAATCCGAGTCGCAACGGCACACGGAGCAGCATCAGTTTCTTGAGCTTGTCATCATCTTCCTCGTATCTCTTTATCAACAGCCTGACAGCGTTAGAACCGATGTCGATGGCTGCAAATGTAGTATCTTTCATAATATATACTCCTTAATTGTTTTCATTGGCTTCATCATCTCGGGCAACTTCGCTTTCTTTAGCGGCTTCAGTTGCCTCAACGTTTCTCTTGCGGCTCTCAAACTCTTCAGATGCCTTACGGTTAATCTCGTCGTATCGCTTATACAGCTCCTCCTGTGAACGGAAGGGGAGAGGATCGTCGGTCTTCTGCATGTCGGTAGTGCCTGTGCCATCCACCACACGCGCCTGCACATTGTCACGCAGGGCATATTCTATTGTGTTGATCACATCCTCTTTTATAGCCTCGTCAAGGATGGGAGTCACGACCTCCACACGGTTGTCGAGATTACGCGGCATCCAGTCGGCAGAGCCGATAAACACCTTGTTCTCACCTCCGGCATAGAAATGGAAGAGTCGTGAATGTTCCAGATAGCGGTCGATTATGCCTGAAGCATTGAGATTACCTTTCAAATCCGGTGTGCCTGTCACGAGGGAGCAATTGCCTCGTACAGAGATCTTCACCTCGACACCTTCCCTTGCAGCTTCGTAAAGGCGAGCCACCATCTCCTCGTCGGTGATATGGTTGATCTTGATGTGGATGAATGCCTTCTCACCTTTACGGGCGTGGTGAATCTCCTTATCAATAAGTTCCTTAAACGGTTCACGCATAGAATTGGGCGACACGAGCAGATGCTTGTATTTCACGGGGCGATACGGACGTTTGATGAAGCTGAACACCTCTGCCACGTCCTTTGTGATAGCGGGGTTGGCAGTCATAAGGAAATAGTCGGTGTAGACCTTGGCATTGCCCTCGTGGAAGTTGCCTGTGCCTACCACTGCAATGTCATTGCCGTTCTTCATCCCTATGAGTACGATTTTGGAGTGTACCTTAAGACCCTCGACGCCGAACACCACGTTCACACCCGCATCCTGCATCTTCTTAGCCCAATGAATATTGCTCGACTCGTCGAAGCGTGCCAGCAGTTCCACAACGGCAGTCACCTTCTTGCCGTTGCGTGCAGCGTTGATAAGAGCCTCGATAATCTTTGAGTTCTTCGCAACGCGATAGAGGGTCATCTTGATGCTCTTCACAGATTTCGACACTGCTGCCTCCTGGAGCAGACGCACCAGGTAATCGAAGGTGTGGTAGGGGACATGTATGAAGCGGTCACGCGCTGCCACCTCCTGCAATAGGCTGTCAGAACCTTTGAGCTCGGGCCTTACGATTGGTCGCCACACAGGATACTTCAAGTCATCTCTGCCCATAGCGGGGAAAGACATAAAGTCCTTATGGTTATGGTAGCGTCCGGATGGCTTAACCGTATCGAGCTTGTCGAGATGAAGCTTCTTCATCAGCATGGACAGTAGCTGCTGAGGCATCTTCTCATCATATATCACTCGGAGTGTAGCTCCCTTTTTACGGCTCTTGACAGCCTTGGCAATCTTTTCGAGCGGTCCCACGTGGAGGTCGTTGTCAATCTCCATCTCCGCATCTTTTGTGAACTTAAAGGAATAGGCATTAAAATCGGTATAGCCCATACCGGGGAAGGTAAGCGGGAGTGACAGGCGTATCACATCGTCGAGATACATCACACATTGCTTGCCGTCGGAGGAGGGAAGCGGTATGAATCGCCCTATAGTGCTTACGGGCAGCTCGATAATGGCATAGTCGGTCTTCATACCCGGACCGGACAGCTCTACAGCCATATAGATACGGTCGTCGTTCTCACGTGAGAACTCGTTGAGCTTATTAATCCATACGGGAGATACGAAACCGGAAATCTTTTCGCGGAAAAGACATCTTATGAAGTGCCTCTGCTCATCGTTAAGTTCCTTTTCATTGAGAATAAGAATATTGTTGTCGGCAAGATTTTGCTCCACCTCGTGTATGGCCTGTTCATATTCCTTGGTAAACTGATGATCCATATCGGACAGCTCGGTAAATAGTTCTCGGGCTTTATGACGTTCATGGGCGACGTTAGATCCCGACATTGTGGCGAGGCGTGAGATGGTTGCCATGCGCACACGGAAAAATTCATCGAGATTATTAGAGTAGATGCCAAGAAACGAGAGGCGGTCAAGTGGAGGCACTGTGTCACGCATCGCCTCTTTAAGGATACGATGGTTAAAATACATCCAGCTGATGTCGCGGTTGACGTAGGGGAAAGGGTTATGGTGAGTGTCTGACATATTTATTAAGATTTTAAAAGCATTTATATTTTTCTAACAAATAGCCGACGATTCAGTTGAATATAAGCTATAATATTTAGCTTTGCTGATGGAGGGGGCTACATCGCAGCGAGGTTGCGACGGAGCGCCTTTGAGCAATAAGCTACTGTGGAATTATCTGAATCCCCAAGCTCTGCAGCAAGAGCATCGGCAAAGGGAAGATAACGGAGAAGTCGGAAACAAAGGATGTCAGCCTCTTCAGGTGTCTGCACTGAATGTGCCAACTCAAGGGCAAGCCCTTGGCTGACCTCCTCTTTAGGGAAAAGGTAACATGCCAATAGACGGGATTCCCTTACGTTTTTATCTTCCCACAGCTCCTGCGCAAGAGCCATGGATGGAGTTATGGTATGGGCTATCTGTGAGAGCTGTGGCAGCTGGAGACCGAAAATTATATGATAGGGCATACCGGCATTTCTCAGGGTGTCTGCCACTATGCCGTTGCGGAACACCATAAACTGGTGTTTTATCTCCTTTAAAGTCTGTGATGTCATTGTTAATGGTTTTTTACGCCACAAAAATAGTTATTGTTGGGAAAGGTTCAAAATAAATTCTTAATTTTGTAGCCGAGATAAGAAGTCGTTTTATAAAACTTGATTACGCTATGGAAATTATCTGTCTTGACGCTGAGTTTACCGAAACTGAGGAACTGTTGGAGTTGTCGATATTCAATCTTGAGGGGAATGAGATTTATCACCGCTTCTACAAACCTGAGAACATAGACGATTGGCGCACTGATATACATCATATAACCCCTGAGATGGTGGCTGACGAAATGCCGTTTTCCAAAAGGAAAGATGAGGTTCAGCGGCTGCTCGACTCGTCGTTTGCATTGACGGGTTTTGCTGTAGGTAACGATATGAGGGTGTTGTCTCGCTCCGGCATAGCAGGTTTGGAGACAAAGAGGGTGTTGGATGTAAAGGATATGTATTGGTATCTCAGAGGCATCCAGGAGCAGATGAATCCGTTTTCTGTTCCCTCGTTGCTGATATGCGCCAATGCCTTGGGTCTTGAGTTCAGTGAGGATGAGGCACATTCCGCATCGGCAGACACGGAAGCAACCTTACGCTGCTTTAATCTCCTTTTCAGCGAGTTTAAATCGGCAGAGGGTGAAGGTATGGCAGATGAGGACGTCGTGGATATGTTTGCTGCCAAGATTGAAAGAGCTAAGGCTAACTATATAGAGGAAACTGCAAAAGGATATGTGAAAATCTACAAGCAGGGTGACACTTATAAGATTAAATATAGCCATACCCCCGACAGTGAGCCTAAGGGCTTGATTGCGGAAATTGAGGTGGCTGACCGTTACAAGGCTGAATATGAGATTAAAAAGCTTTTGAAGAAGAAGGAACTTCCCGACAGGTGGGGTATTTATAAGCTTACTCCAAAGCTTTTGGAGCAAGTTAAGAATTATAAGAATACCTATGATGCCGAGGAATCAGCGTGGTGTAAGAAGGTGGTGCGCAACTTGTCGCGACTTACTTTGTGACTGTGCAACTAATGGCTCTTTGAGATTGTTTTAATATTGAATAGGAGAGGACGGCTATAATTGAGTCGGGACTTTTCGTAATTTTAAGTTTTCGTAATTTTAATAAGGAATTATAAACACACATATTATTATGACACGTGAAGAATTAGTAAGATCAATCACACACGCTGTGACTCTTTATGTAGACAGTCCGGAATATTTTGATGCAAATCCTCAGTTAAGAATTAATCCTGCCACATTTGATGTTGTGGCTGTTAATGGCAAAGATGCTTATACTGACATTGCTGATTCTGTGGAGGCAATAGAGGATGAGGCAGCCGCTCAGGGGGATGAGACGGAAGACGCTACGGATTTCCAAGCCTCTCAGGATCCTGATTTCTACGCCATCAAGGATTATGTGGTGAAGGAATCGAACGGTAAGCTTAAGGTCGATGTTAAGGCTGTGGAGCGTCTTGCCGAAAGCTACATAAAATAAGTAGATATTCAATTAAATGTTATGAATTTCGCTTATGCTTCTAAGAAATTTAGAATTGAAAAATATTGGTCCATTCAAAAATGTGAAGCTGGATTTTGCTTGTGATTTTTCTGAAAGCGAGCATCCTCCGGTGACTATAATCACGGGGTTAAATGGATCCGGTAAATCTATTGTAATTGACGCTTTAAGAACCGCCTTGTCGGGAGAAAAAATAGAACGAGACATTGTTGCTGATCGGGATAATTTCAGTATTTCCGTTGATTTTAATAGTGGCGACGGGTTCAAAAAAATGACTACTCAATCTTTTGAGAGTGGATCAATAAAATGCGTAGACCGGCCAGTCAGTAGAGCACTAAGAATCCCGTACAAGAGGGATGAAGGTATCATCTTTCCTTGGATTGTAGATTACTGGTCGTCAAGATTGCCTGCTGATTCATTTGTCCTTAACAATATGAATCGGATTGACCACTATGCGTTTATGGCTAATGTAATGGTGGGTCGTAAACATAACGTTGACCTTACGAATTTTCTTTGCAATCTTGATTATATGCGCAGCAGCGATTTAAAAGCAGAGAAGGAGACAGCCGAGTTTTTGTTTGCTACTGTCAGAAAGCTTATTGACAGGTGTTTGGATAATGGAAAGTTCTTGTATATAAGGCGAACAGATCTGATGCCTACCTTTGAACAAAACGGACAAGAGGTAACTCTCGATAAACTGAGCAGCGGTAATATTTTCCTAATAGAACATCTTATCCTTTTGGTAAGCAAAATGTATTCTCTATCTATTATTAGGGATACTCCTACTAAGGATGTTTTAGAAACTCCCGGACTACTGCTTATTGACGAAATTGAGACACATCTTCACCCAAGATGGCAGAAATCAATTCTTCCCATCATACGGGATACTTTTCCAAACCTTCAGATTATACTTACTACTCATTCTCCTTTCGTTTTGTCTTCCATTAGAGGAGCGAGGATATATACTTGTAAGCCTCGTCCTGGATATAGCACGATTGAAGAGGAGACTTATACCTACAGCAGTCTTCCTGTGGATCAGATTCTACTCAGCGATGCTTTCAATGTGGCACCATTTAATAATACTATCACTCAAATGTTGGATTCCAGAAAGAATGCTATCTATGAGGGAAATCAAGACGAAGCCAAGAAGATTGAAGCGAAGCTTATTGATATAAATCCTATGTATTTTTCATATTTGGATGACAAAAAAATCGATGATTTGCTTGAAAAGTTAAAAGTGATGGACGATAAGGTGGTGGGAGGTGATAAATGAGGCATATCGATCGTCTTAATATCCCGGAGGTCTTAAATCGTAATCATGCCAAATGGCAAGCTGACTTCAATGCAAAAAAGGCTGCTAATCCACAGGCGCGACCGGATTCTTCCAAGTATGCCCATAAGGATATAAGGAAGCAACTAATGAGTATGTCGCATAACAAATGTTTCTATTGCGAGGGGATGCTCTTAGACAGACCAAAGGAGGTAGATCATTATGTTGAAGTTGCCGTTGACCATTCTAAGGCATTTGATTGGAATAATCTCTATATGGCATGTCTGAATTGTAATGACAAAGTGCCTCATAACACTATACCCGTCTCCGCTGCTCTTAATCCGATTTTAGATTCAGATGCGGATATTAAAACACATATCTCATTTGATAAGGAAATCATTTTTCCCATGCCAGGCTCGCTAAAGGGCAAACAAACGATAACGAAGTTTCGCCTTGATACAGATCTCCTTAACGCACAGCGACGCGACTGGATAATTAAAATTGACGGTATCATTATTGACATCTTGAAGAAAATGGTTGCCGAAGGGCGACAAAGTTTTAGTGATGAAGAACTTAGTGTTATTAATAGATTTATGGATTCCGCTTCTCCTTTCAGTTTAATGAGTGAGGTCTATATCAAAAGAAAACTGCATGGTCTTCTTCCTTGAGTGACTTTTTCAAATTTGTAGAGAGTGATAACATAGCCTTGGAGTACCTCATAAGTATAGAAAGCTGATGTAAAAATAAGGCTTCAGAATCGCCCGGCATACCAGTTACAGAAAAAGATACTCGCCCCGTTTCGAGGCGATGTGACAATGGGTAAGGATCTTAGCGTTTAAAATTCCTTTGAGGGCATAAAGAATGGCAAAAGTTCTTGTTAAGTGAATGGTCGCCACATTTGAAGCGAAGTGCTGGTAAAGAAAGCGAGCCTCGGAGCCACCGACGAGGTGGTGCCGAAGCTCGCTGTATGTGTTAGCGCTTAAAGCCTTTAGTCGAGACCTTAGGCTCGATTCACGAAAGCACAGCGGTGCCATAACTCCATAACCTGTTATTTAAGATAATAATCAAATGGATGTATATCACCTGTATATGCGTCTTGCAAATTAAAGTCTCTTTTTTTCAAAAGATTATAAAGGTTAAACCCAGTTACATAGAACCAACCTGAACGGTCCAAATCACCCCATCTCGGGTCATTATCCTCGTAAATTCCTAAATGCTTTCCAAGATTATACTCAATGTAACGCGCTTGTCCTTCTGCCAATTCTTGCATATCACAAAACCGCACAAGTTCTTCAGGATAGCCGTTGTCAATCATTTGCTTTTTTCGGTCAGCACGAAACTGAATGAAGTTTGCAACAGCTTTTTGTTCATCCTCTGTATTGTTTGCGTTTAATGCCGCTATCAAAGCATCATTCTCCAACTTCAAAGCTGAATATAGAATACTGTCCTGTTTATGAATATTTCCAACCTGTTCAGGTCCACCGTATAGCTGTTCAAAGTTAGAAATAGCATAAAGGAATTCCGGGTGTCTTTGCTGCCAAACATGGGAAGCTTCATGTAATACCATCGTATACCAATCTCTTTCATCTTTGACCTCGGGAACCATCTTTTGAGCTTGATTGAATGTGGAGCAGAAAATCCAAGGTTTCGTATAGTACCAAGGTTTTTCATACGCTCCTTGTTCGTAAGGTGCGCCCATTACCATCATCATGAAGTTGGGATTGACTTCATTAGTGAGATAATATAGAGTACCGTTATCCGTTTTGTCAATTTCTCTGGGTTGAAAAATTGAGACTAACGTAGAGTCGGGATTATATGACAGTACCGAGTTATCGGTAAAAATCATCATCGGAATAGGTTTTTTTGTATCGAACATATCCGAAAATAAGTTGTCATTTATCCATTGACCTAATTCGTCAACTTTGTTCAGTTGCATCAATATACTATCTTCTGCAGCTGTTATAGGTTGCGCCTTTATGTATCCTAAAGAGCATAATGCGACGATAGATGCTGTAAGTAATTTTTTCATATACTATGAGTATAAATAAAAGTTAAGTTACAAAATTATTAAAAATCTTGCTGACATATGTGAAAGTCCTTGCCTTTCTTCTCCCTAATAGTTGGGCTATGGTCACTATATGATAAAAATGAACAGATTAAGCCTATTGTAGAAAGTAATATCACAATCAATAACTATCAACTTCCAAAAATTAAAGAGCAAAGTCAGAACAAGAAGATTCGGCTAAGCGAAAGCCTATTGTGGATGATCTGAAATTGGGATTACTTATGTTCCTGCAAGCAGGTCGGTTATATTGGGCTAACGTTGCCCAATTACCGCCTCTGAATATTTTACCAATGTCGGAAGATTTTGGTCCCTTAGGGTTCGTCTGACTCTTTGCAGAGTAGGGTCCATACCAATCCTGAGTCCATTCTCCGACATTTCCAGCCATATCATATATGCCAAGTTCATTAGGTGTCAATAGCCCTACACTGTGGGTGTGTTTATCTGAATTGTCAAAATGCCAGCCGATACTATCCGGATCATCTCCTCCGATAAATATAAAACCTTTCGATTTATTGCTACCTCTGGCAGCAAACTCCCATTCAGCTTCCGACGGCAAGCGATAATGTTTTCCGGTTAATTTGTTAAGTTTCTTGATAAAAACCTGTACGTCATCCCACGAAACATTCTCAACCGGTAGGTCTTTACCTACGAAAGTGCTTGGATTGCTTCCCATCACTTTTTCCCATATATCCTGGGTAACCTCATATTTACCTATTTTGTAGGCACGTAAGGTAACTTCGTGTTTCGGGGCTTCGTAAGAATGTTCAGTTTCATCCTCATTAAATCCCATCATAAACGTTCCACCTTCCACAAATACCATATCGATTTCCGGCAATGCCTTAGATTCCGCCAACAGTATTGTCGGAAGAAGCATAAAGAAGGAGGCAATAAAACAAATCCTACGCATAGTCATCAGCGGTAATCAGTCTCTATAAAATCATAATCATCATTTTTCGGCTTTGATTGGTTAGAACTTATCTTTACTAATCCTGACCATCCTTTTGCCGCCAATGCCCCTTCGGGATTGTTAACCATAGCCCGACGCATACGTAGTATTTCCTTACGATCCTGTTTCTCATATTTCTCACGACCGTATATATCTTTAATCTCTTTTGAAGTCTGCACTATTCCATCCGCACAAAAACTTGTATGATTATCCGTAGAAACTTCCAGTATAAGTCCCGGCAATCCCCTGAATTTCCACGGTCCATCTTGAACAGGTATGTCGGGAGCAAACCAAGCTGTCCACTTGCGTCCATGAT
>CAMWTL010000017.1 GCA_947177145.1 uncultured Porphyromonadaceae bacterium | reverse complement strand
TGGAAAGTAGCTATAAGAGTCTTTTCACTGCCTATACGGAAATATCCGGCTCGTGTCTCATCTTTCTTATATCGAAGACCGGGACCGTTATTACCAAGCTTCACCTCAATATAACCGTCATCACCAATCTCTTTTTTAAGGATCTCATCGAAGATAATACTCACCTTGACATTCATAAGCACACATTTTATCGGGTCGATGTCGGAGGTAATGCTACCGGCAGTGACAGAAAATTCTCCCGAAGTACCTTCAAATACCGGATTATCCCACGCTGCATCTTCATCGTCGTTGTATCTTGCCGTAATACGATATACTCCCGGATCAAGCATAACAACATCAGGCATATCTTTATAGATTACCGTCTTCTCCAAGATACCGTCTTTACGGAACTGGATTTTGAAGTCATTGATATTTACATTCTCTTCACCGACACGAGTAATTACATTTATACCGTCACCGGAAACCACATCGAGATTAAGAGACGATTTATGGAATTCACCCATACCATCCTTATCTCCTCTTTCACTTTGAAAGGGAGCCTCAGATGCACATCCCGTCAAGAGGAACACTACTCCCAATAATGAATATATATTTTTCAAGTTCATTGTCATAAGTGTTTAATAGTCTTTAGAAGCATTACTCATAACCGAGATGCACATTATCAATTTCAAGAACCGAACCGGTTGCCACAGCATGATAAGTATTCGCATCCAAAGTATGGTTACCAAGTCCACGTCCTTCATTAAGCGCAGAACCGTTAGGAATTGTAATCGGCGGAATTTCTGCATTAGAAGAACGGAATCTTACCTGTAGGGAGGCAGCCTTACTCATATACGGATATCCCGTAAGTAGAATCTTCACATGTCGATCAGTCTGACCTGAATCTGTCAAGTCAACCTTACCTTCTGCAATTACATTGCCGGCAGCATCAAGAACCTTGACTTCCACATCACCCTTGTCACCATTAATAGGAGTATATTTATAATCAAACTCAAGGTAAGATGGACGCGAATTAAACGAAATGCCGTCTACCCTATGCTCCGCACCGTCATATGAATAAGAACCTAAGAAAAGCTCACCAGCTGCCTTTTCTAACTGGTTATCTCCAGGTGAATTTTCACAATAATACGTAGTGCTCATATATCCTCCAGAACTAGCAGGTGTGACACCATCATGATTATAACCTACGTTTTGAAGGATTACTTTTCCCCCGTCTTCATAAGTTGAAGGTACCATAAACCATGAATTCCTATTCCTTGAATTATCATAACAAGTCAGAGCATTAATAGTTGTCCAACCATCCGGAAGAGACCTATCTATACTTGAAGTAAGCTGATAATATACAGGAGACCACGTGACTGTTACATTGTATTGGCCACCAACCTTAAGGTTTTGAATTTTAAGAGATTGATTAGCCTGTGAGAAATCACCGTTTGGCACATCAGCCTTAGCCTCAGTAGTAAACTCTATAGGAGTACAATGTGCAGCAATCTTTGAGCCGTATGAAAGACCAATTGTATTATATTCCCTTGCAGCCTCAAGACCACCTATAGTAACTATTCCATTCTCCAAATCACGTGAAGTAGTAGTTATTGCATTCGAGCTACCCTCCCCTAAGGTTCTATCCCAATAGAGACGAGGATTGGTCATATTTACCAGTGCTTCTAAATCAGAGGGATTTGCCGGAATAATCTTAATGAGAGCATAAGTGGCAAAAGCATCAACCTCTACTGTATAATCAGGAATAACAACTGGGATGTCCGCTATCAATTCCGATTTCTTAGGATAGAAAGCTTCTACACGCCAATCTGTGTCGTTGATATTATCACAACTCAATATATAACGGAAACAATATGGATACACAGGATCGACAGATTCTACATCCTCAACTTTGATAATAGATGCCTCCTTTAATAGACCATCTGCATCTTCGGCATTAAAAGTAAGAATACCCTTAGCAGCTTTATATGTCGTGTATACCAAGACGGAAATGTTGTCAGAATTAAGTTTGGCTGGCATACTTTCATCCTGCTCAATCTTGAAGTTAACCTGATTTATTTTAGCTGACAAGGTATACGGAATTTCTGACTCTGCCGTACGTCCCAAACCGTCGGTAACAGAAAGAGAGAAAGTATACTCACCGGGATTGAGATTCTCGATAAACTCCTTCATATCTACCACTGCCATCTGATTTATAACTCCCTCACCCTCAGGCTGACGGAAGAAACCATGGCAATTGAGCTTAGACTGCTCAACAAGTTGGCGTATCACAGCATCGGCACTTGCAAGGTCTACCTCCGAATCAAATGCCGGAAGTTGTCCTCCATTAGATGCTTCAACCGTAAACTTAGCCTCCCTGATTCCACCATGTGCTATAACATGAAATTCTGGTTTAGTTTCAAGAGGCACACTCTCATAGGCATCAATCTTATCTCCGAAATTGAAACCTGCAGCCTGAATTTCGGGAGCCGGAGTAGTATATAGCTCATCACTCAAAATAATCTCCGTGGTTTCAGCCACCACATTTTCCTCAAACTCCACTGAAAGAGCCATAACGCCGGAAGTTTCTGTTTCCTTCACATTGGCTGTCACAATGTAATGACGTCGAGGTTGGGCAGTAAACGTGGCGGGCGACACAGTTATCTCCTGTCCTACACCCTTAGAAATGCTAAAATTAACAGTTACCTCTCCCGGCTTAACATAGCAAGGACGACTCTCATCCCGTGCAAATACGATAGGCTCTACCAAGCCGGCTGCATCGAGTGAAGCATGGTAAGAGGTGAAATAGTTTATAAAGCTATCTGAATATCGGATACTGATCATGGAATTGGCAAGGGTAGCAGTAACGGAATGTTCCGTTGTCTCACCAGCCTTCACTGTGATCTCTTGTGTGCCTACATAGTAAGGATTAACAAAACCCTGCTCATCCTCCGAACCGTAACTGGCAGTCACAGTGTAGTTACCTTTAGGGAAACCCTCCTCGTCGTTAAACTTGTTAAGGTTTTCCCACTCCTTGACATAGGAACCGTCAGAATTTTCCAATCTGATCTTAAAGCGCTCCCCGTCGGGCTTGACAGGACTTTCAGAATCATTGGCACGGGTGGACGTGGTGACAGACAAATCTGTCTTCAATTTTAGGGAGATCCTACCTTCTTCACCGGTAGATCCTGACCAGGGTGCCTCCTGGCTGCATGATGTGGCTAACGAAGCAATGGCTCCCAAGACCAAGCATTGATGCAATAATTTCATGATTATTTGGTTTATGTTTCTATTTTTCTATTAGTTTCCTGAGCTTTCAGCCATCATCTATCGGAAGAATAGGGATGACAAAAAGTCAGATCTTTTAACACATTTGTTGTTTCTATGGCAACTTCTATTAATAGACCTTTAAACTCAAACAAAATTACAAAATAACCAATAAATATTAAAGCTTTTTACTGATTTTTTTCAAAATTGCTCCTATTTGACCAAAAAAATTATCTTCTGAAACAGTACCATTGTGACGCGCTCCAAATAAATGAGAACGATTGCATGCCATATTTCAGCTTTAATTCACTAAGCTCCTCGATTTTATAATAGATTACAAAGCTTCAGGAGGCGATTCGGAGATCGCCTATCCATACTTCTACCAACAAAATTAGAAAGGAAATGTGGAGAATTAGAGGTTGACAGCTACACCGAAGCTGATGTTGAAGATGTTGAAGCGGAAGTTGGCTCCGGAAGTGAAGCGACTACCCATATCCTCACCGTCTACCGTCTGTTTTTCGTTGCGGATATGTATGCCAAACACACCAAACGACACATTGAATGTCACAGGATCCATAATGTAGACACTTAAACCGGGTGAGAAATTCAACGCCGCTTGCATAGTGTTGGTGTGGGTGGTTTTCAACTCGCCGGCATATGGACGTATGAAATCGGAATTACCCGAAGAGAATGCAAGCTCAACCTCATTGAAGATGCCGAAGCGACCTCTACGCGCTATGCCGAAATACTGGTTGTAAGTGATAGCTGCTGTGTAGCTCTCACTCCTATAAGATATGTCGTGCAGATTGAAGTTCATATCCTCATCTATGTCAACCTTAAACGAGCCGATGTTCGCCTTGCCGGAGGTGTAGCCGAGTCGCATACCCACCGAGCGGTTGTTGCCGATAAAATATGAGAAATAGGGTCGGATAGAGAAGATATGACCGGAGAAATCAATATCCGATATAAGGTCAAGCACCTCAAGGTCTTTTGTAGAAAACTCACCGTAAGAGGCAGTCACGCCTATGCTCCAGATTCCCTTAGGAATAAAGAGATAATTGAAAAGACCTCTGTCATAACGTCCTAAATTACGGTCGCGAAGCACCATATTTATCGTGTCGCCCCTGAAGGTCACACGCTCGTTAGGGTCAAAATCCTCCCCGGCATCCGCAGTGCCGCTCACACTCGTGTTAGGCATTGTTGAGGGAACATATCCAATCTTAGCGTCGCCATTAAGCAATGACACCACATCCGACCGCAAGGAATCGGGTATCCACATATAGTCACCCC
This sequence comes from uncultured Porphyromonadaceae bacterium, assembly GCA_947177145.1. Classification (GTDB taxonomy): domain Bacteria; phylum Bacteroidota; class Bacteroidia; order Bacteroidales; family Muribaculaceae; genus Lepagella. The sequence continues at coordinate 21,022 of CAMWTL010000017.1, read as the reverse complement.
CTTCACGTGTAGGAAGTGTCTCAACATTCACATCACTCAGCTCCACAGCCTCAACGACAGGGGCATTTGCCGGAACGGCAGTCAAACGCACCTCCTGCCCGGCAACCGATTGGGTGTCTTGAGAATCGGTTGACGAGACTTGCCCCGCCTCCGCCGTCATTATAATCGGCGCGGGAGTAATGTTATACGAAGGTTGGGAAGATAAAGTGACAGTCTTAGCACCTGACACCCCGCCATTGACAGACACAGAATCTGCATAGTAAACCTCTTCCATCCGTTGTATCACCTCGGTGCGTTTTATCTTCTTTGTGGTGATAACCGTATCGACACGTGTCAGAGTGTCATTACGCACTATGGTCTCCAAACGTACATTGTTTTGCGGTGTGGCGTCAGGACGAGCCATTGCTGTGAGAGCCAGCAACAGAATCGGGGTCATTGAAATCTTTTTCATAGCCGTCATAGATAAAATGCCACTCCAAACTGAATGGAGAAAAGGTTGATTCGGAAATTAGCAAATTTGGAATTGCGGTGCGACACGTAGATCTGGTCCTTTATAGCCTTTGTGGCAGTGTAACTAAAGCCCAGCACACCGATATTGACCTCCAAAGCGGAATAATTATTCAAGAAAAGGCACAGACCCGGGGCAAGACCCACATCGAGCGAGAAATTGCGTTCATATGTGCCGGTCAACGTCTCCCCCACTCCGGTTGTGAGTTTGGCTTGTCCTCCCCCAAGCTGAAGCTGAAGCTCATTGAAGAAGCCAAACCTCTTTGATTTGCCGATTGAGAAATAGTTACGCATCATCGCCGTGACATAATAGTTATGGGCAAGACGATAAAGATGATCCACACTATAGTTTGTCTCTGAATCGAGCACTATATCCGCATCGGAAACCTTCGTAAGATTACGAGCGTATGAGAAACGCCCACCCAAAGCTAAATCAGGAGCCACGGCAAACATCAACATCGGTGAAATCTTGAAGCTGTAAGTGTCGCCTGACAGACCTTCAAGTATCAGAAACTGATATTTGCTCTGTGTAGACATCGCATAGGAAACGGAAACTCCGGTAATCCACTGGCCTTTCGGCACAAACACCACCGATTCTATATCGTGGCTGAATTCCTTCAACTCCTTTTCGGGAGACTGACCGGAAAGCCCGAGCGTATCTGAAACCACAGAGTCAGCTGCCGGAGACTCAAGATCTGCGGGGACATCTGACGCATAACCCGGAGCCGCTCCGGATAGCATCAGAATAAGCATTGTTATGAGATATAGTTTAGTGCGAATCATTTTGCAAAATTACTCAACAACGCTTACTTACGCAATAATTAAGGGCAAAATTTTATTGATTTCCAATATTTGCTTTATAAATCTGCCAATGCTTTTATAATATGATAGGAGCCGACGAATTTCTGTCCGTCAGCTCCTATCATTAGTAATGTATCTTATTAATTAGTCAGGTATCTTATTATCTTTCACCTCACTAATATCAATCTCTAAGTTTTTTGTAATTATTTCTTGCGGTTGTTGAGGATGTTAAACAGGTTGTTAAGTCCGCTGCCCTCTTCAGAAGCCCCGGAGCCAACAGAGTCGGTGGAGGAGTCGGAAGCGGCAGAGCCACCCTTAGCAGAGCCGGTATACTTCATCTTAAAGCCGATAGTGGCACCATCATAGCTGTCAAGAAGCTTACCCATAGAGCTGACTAATTTCTGACCGGTGAACTTCGCCACTGTTGACAAAAGCTCTTTCAACTTAGTGGCATCAAACATAAGGTCGATATTCTTACCGCTCTTCATTATGTAAGCCGTAAACTGACCAATCTTCATCTTGCCGGCTATCATAACCTTAAACGTAAACTCGCCCTTACCGTCTTTCGCCTCAACAGTGCCACTTAGTTTTATTCCCTTTATCGTCAGCGTGAAATTGCCATCCTTATCTATTGTAAGCGGCATACCGATAAGTCCATACTGCTCGTAGTAAGGCTGGAGCTTTGTCTCCAACGCCGCAGCTCCGGCAATGCCACCTGCTTTCTGCAAGAAGTTGTCTGACTTGAACGACACCGCAGGACCGTCGGAAACGTATTCTCCGACAATGTCCGGCAAGGTGAGATCTGACTTGGCAAACACTCCGGAGAGGACGTTGCCGATAGTGCTTCCCAGTCCACCGTCGCCATTACCTGAACCACCGCCCAAGCCGTTCAGCAGATCGCCAAGCCCCTGAGCATGTGCGCTGGTGCCCAAGAGCAGCACCAACGCTATAAATAATGCTTTTATCTTCATATATGATTTTTAGTTACTCAGAAACTTTTGTCTTCTTAGCCGGCGTCTTCTTTGAAGCGGTTGCCTTAGTGGCAGTCTTTTTGGAAGCAGCAGCCTTTGCAGCGGTCTTCTTTGCAGCAGGTGCAGCCTTTTCACTGTCTGCCTTCTTTGAAGTAGCCTTCTTGGCAACAGTCTTCTTAGGAGCAGCTGCTTTTTCTGCTTTCTCTACGGTTTTCTTGGCAGCGGTTTTCTTGGCTGGTTTAGCTTCTGAAGTCTTCTTAGCAGCCGACTTCTTAGCAGGAGCTTTTTTAGGAGCGGGGTTAGCCTCAACCTCAGCTACTGCTGCAACCTCCTCTACTTCTGCCGGAACAACAGTTTCTACCACTTCTGCCGGAGCAACTGTCTCTACAACGTCTGTCGCCATAGGAGCTACAGTCTCTGCTACTTCAACCGGAGCTACAGTCTCCACAACCTCTGTCTCTACAGGAGCGACAACCTCTGTTACCTCCTTCTTAGCACTCTTCTTAGGGCGCGGTTTGATCATACGGAGCACCTGAGCTGTACGTGCGGGAAGGTACATCTTGAGCCAGCCCTTACCTGCCGGTGTATAGAGAGGATCGGGAGTGGTGAAATGCTTAACCTTATCGTCTATAAGGTCATAGCCACCGAATTGAGAATCGTCGCTGTCGAGCACAACCTCATATTCTCCGGCGGGCGCAAGGAAGCCGTAGCCATCGAAGCTCTGCACAGGATTCCAGTTGAACACGAAAATCAAGTCTCCGCGTCGGAAAGCAAGTACCTGGTCGTCATCCTTCTCCCAAAGCTTATCCACAGGAAGCGATTGGAAGTTGTAGACGCCCGACACAAGTTCCACCATCGCATTGTCGAAATTGTTGAGGAAACGATACTTCAAATCCTCACGGTCAACGAGATCCCACTGACGGCGAGCATACTTATAGCTCCAGCCATTGCCCTCACGCGGGAAATCAATCCATTCCGGATGGCCGAACTCATTACCCATAAAGTTGAGATAGCCACCGTTGATTGTGGCGAGAGTCACAAGGCGTATGAGCTTGTGGAGAGCCATACCGCGATTTACCGTAAAGTTCTCATCGCCCACCATCATATGCCAATACATCTCCTGATCGATCAAGCGGAAGATGATAGTCTTGTCGCCCACAAGAGCCTGGTCGTGACTTTCGCAGTAAGAGATGGTCTTCTCATCGGCACGACGGTTGGTCAACTCCCAGAATATGGAAGTTGGGTGCCAATCCTCATCCTTCTTCTCCTTAATCATCTTGATCCAGTAGTCGGGAATACCCATAGCCATACGGTAGTCGAATCCGATACCGCCATCCTCAAACTTCGCGGCAAGGCCCGGCATGCCGCTCATTTCCTCAGCAATGGTGATTGCCTTAGGATTGACATCGTGAATAAGGATATTGGCAAGTGTGAGGTAAGTCAAGGCGTTGGGATCCTGGTTGCCGTCATAGTAATCGGCATATGAACCAAAAGCCTTTCCAAGACCGTGGTCATAATAGAGCATCGAGGTAACGCCGTCGAAACGGAAACCATCGAACTTGTATTCCTCAAGCCAATATTTACAGTTGGAGAGAAGGAAATGGAGCACGGTGTTCTTTCCGTAATCAAATAGGAGCGAATCCCAAGCCGGATGTTCGCGACGGCCGTCGCCATAGAAATAGAGGTCGTAAGAGCCGTCAAGACGACCAAGACCCTCCACTTCATTCTTCACAGCATGAGAATGGACTATATCCATAATCACGGCTATGCCCAATTTGTGGGCTTCGTCGATAAGACGTTTCAGATCGTCGGGAGTGCCGAAACGTGAACTCGGAGCGTAGAAACTACTAACGTGATAGCCGAAAGAGCCGTAATAGGGGTGCTCCTGGATTGCCATAATCTGGATGGCATTGTATCCGTCGGCGGCGATACGCGGAAGAGTCTTCTCACGGAACTCATCGTAACTGCCCACACCCTCCTCCTGCTGTGCCATACCGATGTGGCACTCATATATAAGCAGGGGCTTAGTATCGGGAGTGAATTTCTTAATCTTAAATTTATAGGGGTGCTCAGGCATATATACCTCGGCTGAGAAAATCTTTGTATCCGGATCCTGCACCACACGTTCTGCATAAGCAGGGATACGCTCACCCTGACCGCCGTCCCAAGTGACGAACATCTTGAAGAGGTCGCCATTGTGGAGCGAATATTCGGAAAGACGAATCTCCCATACCCCGTTCTCCTTACGGGTCAGGCGATAGGCATCGTTAGTCTTCCAATCGGAGAATGTGCCGATAAGCCAAATATTGGTGGCATTGGGAGCATACTCACGGAATATCCAGCCCCCTTCGGGCAAATGATGAAGTCCGTAATATTTATAGGCATTCGCAAACTCCACCAGCGAACCGTCGGTGTCGGCAGTAAGTTCATCAAGTTTCCTGATCACATCTTCGTGACGCCCCTCAATAGCAGGAGCGAATGGCTCAAGCCACGGATCGTGGCGGAGAATAGCTAACTGTTTTTTCATATTTTGTATATAGTGGTTATATTATATATTTTAAACACTTTTATGCCCTCTTTTGTTAAGTCGCTTTTTAGGAGCAGGCGATGATTTTTTCTCATCAGGGGGTAAAGGCTCTCCGATACGGAAGCATCGACGCACAGCTTCCCGTATCATGTCGGCATCCGGTCCCCCCTGCTTGAGCACCGTCAACACACCCGCCACATACTCATCCTTATTCTTATATCCCAACATACGCGCCACTCCACACTCACCCAACATAGGTTTGTGGTTGAACACTTTAAGGATGCCGTTATAGTCCTTCTTACTGATATAGCCCTGAAACTCCCCACGCAATTCGTTATACTGCGCTCTGGGACGCAGCATATTAATAAGGCTACGCAAATGTGTTTCCATAGCAGTGATACACGAAAAACGGGCATCTATCTTACATTCCACCATTCTTTTTACCCTATGACGCACGTGTTGCAGGGCTTGCTCGTCAAAACGCCTCTTAAACTCAGCGATTACGGCATTTCTGATATGCGACACCACCTTTTCAGGATTACGTTTCCTGTTGCGTGCCATTGCCCTTATCACATCCTCCAAAAGAAAGAGATTCTCTACCTCAGCCACGTCGGGCACCATCACGGACTTGCGCCTCAGATAATCCACCTCCGGATCCGTGCGGCGGTCGCGGTCAACTATGCCCCGGCTCTCAAGATGATGCATTGTTTTAAGGTCGTTGAATGTCCTGGTGGTCTCAATCACCTTGTCGCAGGAGCCGAGCGGTCTCACCGTGCAGTCAGGAAAAACAAGTGGGTAAAGACGCGCATCTATGCTATGCCGAAGGTCTCCCTCTATGAACAGCACCGGTTTGCGTGTGCCGATGAGGTCAACAAACAGCTCCTCGCGTATATCGCCCGGCTGGAGCACTTCGTAATCCCAGGCTTTGATCTCCGCATCGTAACTCTTAACCCATACGCTGACGTTGCGTGTGCGCGAGCTTACAAACTCCACATCCACCGAATTATACACAAAGGTGCAGTCCGGGCGAAGTTCCTCTATGGAGTTCCAAAGATTATTAAGCACAGTGGGATGAAGGAAAAGGGAGGGGGAATCTACGAATATCACCGCGTTAGGCATAGCATAGAGCACTGCGGCGGCATAATACAGCACGGTCTGCTCACTCTGGCTCAGGCTATCGGCAGAGATAAGGTCATCGCCCGCACGTGTGGCAAACATCATAGTCCCCTTAGTGCGCACAATCCTGTTGCCGGGAAACACCCTTTCCCACAAGGCAATCAGGCGGTCAAGGCGGGTTGGCTTAATCTTGATCTTATGATTGCCTTGCAGCTGCTCCTGCTTCATCGTAAGCAGATACTCAAACTCATCTATAAAGAGCATATAAGTGAGCTTGTCCAACTCACTGACCGCATCGGTGCGCATATAGGGCTGTTTCTCAACAGCCTCCCTGAATAGCATGTCGATGCTGCCGGGGCGTTCCGACTCAGTGCGCTCCGGGAAGGGGGCGCTGATAGCCGACAAGCAATATGCCCGGCTGTCGTTGAGGCGTATAAGCTCCTCCATGAATTTAGACTTTCCGGCGCCGCTTCCGCCGATTATTGAGAGCTGACGCGCATCGGGCAGTTCTGGAGTCTTACGCGAGCCTGTAAGGGGAGGTAAGGTGAGGGAAATCATAGGCAATAGTTTTTCCGACTCCAAATATACTACTATTTTTGGATATTACGAAATTTATGCCTATTTTTGTATCTCAAATAAAACGAAAAAGCTATGTTCTCAGGAATAGTTGAAGACGCAATTGAAGTGGTCGGCCTTCGTCACGACGCCGGCAATCTACACATTACATTGAAGTGCCCGTTTGCCGACGAGCTGCGCATTGACCAAAGTATCTCACACAACGGAGTGTGCCTTACGGTTGTTTCACTCCCCGGCGACGGGACATATACCGTCACAGCGATACGCGAGACACTCGACCGCTCCAATCTCGGAAATCTCAAAGTGGGTGACCTCGTAAATGTGGAGAGATCAATGAAGATCGACGGACGACTTGACGGACACATCGTGCAGGGCCACGTTGACACCACCGCCGTTTGCGAAAGCGTAGAGCCTGCCGATGGAAGCTGGTATTATAAATTCACATATAATGTAGACCCCGCCCTCATCAAGAAAGGTTATATGACTGTGGAGAAAGGGTCAGTGACTGTAAACGGAGTGAGCCTGACAGTATGCGACTCAGAACGTGACAATTTCCGTGTGGCGATTATCCCCTATACCCATGACCACACCAATTTCCATCGTATCGAGCCTGGCACTGTGGTAAATCTTGAATTCGACATAATAGGCAAATATCTTGCCCGCCTCGCTGAACTTTCATAATTTCTTATAATTATGGATAAAAAGATAATCGTAGCCTTAGACGGCTACTCTTCATCGGGCAAAAGCACCATGGCACGCGCATTGGCTCGTAAAGTGGGTTATGTATACGTTGACTCCGGTGCGATGTACCGTGCTGTCACCCTTTATGCCATCCGTAACGGTCTTGTAAATCCGGATGCCACCATCAAGACATCCGAACTTATCAAAGCGTTGCCATCCATTCACATAAGCTTCGCTCCGGCAGGAGCTGACGGTGTGCAGCACACTCTCCTCAACGGAGAAGATGTGGAAAGCCAAATTCGCGATATGAAGGTAAGTTCGCTTGTAAGTCCGGTGGCAGTGATACCTGAGGTGCGTGAACGTCTCACCGCTCTCCAGCAGGAGTTTGGCAAGGAGAAGGGCATTGTAATGGACGGACGCGACATAGGCACCACCGTGTTCCCCCACGCCGAACTTAAGGTGTTTGTATGCACAAATGCGGAGGAACGTGCCCGCCGTCGCTATAAGGAACTTCTTGGCAAAGGCATTGAGGTAAGTTACGATGAGGTACTCGCTAATGTGCTTGAGCGCGACCATATCGACTCAACCCGTGAAGTTTCGCCTTTGCGCAAGGCTGACGACGCCATCGAACTCGACAACGGCACTATGACCCCTGAAGAGCAGATGGAGTGGCTTCTTAAAAGGTTTCAAGAAACAGTGGCTAAGTGATGAGCGTAGAGATAGATGTGAATTCCGGTTTCTGCTTTGGTGTGGTAACAGCCATAACAAAGGCTGAGGAGGAATTGGGAAAGAGCGGCCAGCTCTACTGTCTGGGCGACATTGTACATAATGCCGGGGAGGTGGAACGCCTGCGTGCCAAGGGACTGAAGACCATAACCCATGACGAATTGGCGCGACTACACGACGTGAAAGTGCTTCTACGTGCCCATGGCGAACCTCCACAGACCTACTCCACTGCCGAGACCAACAACGTGAAAATAATCGACGCTACCTGCCCCGTGGTGCTCCAGCTTCAGCGACGCATCAAGAAAGCCTATACAGAGGGACTGGAAGCCGAGAAATCAGGAGGAAAAAAACCGCTGATTGTGATATATGGGAAGAACGGCCACGCCGAAGTTAACGGTCTTGTGGGACAGACGAATGGTGAGGCGGTGGTAATCCAGGATATGGACGGCATCGACTCGCTTGACCTCTCACGCGACATTCTCCTTTATTCACAGACCACCAAATCATTGGAGGGTTTTCGTCAAGTGGTGGAGGAGATAAAGCGACGCAAAAGCACAGGCAAATTCGAATACTTCGACACCATATGCCGTCAGGTTGCCAACCGTATGGAGAAGATGCGTGAGTTCGCCCGTAACCACGAGGTAGTGGTGTTTGTGAGTGGCGCGAAAAGCTCCAACGGCAAAGTGCTCTACGAGAAATGCCGTGAGGTAAACCCACGCACCTATCTTATATCCGATGAGACCGAACTCGACCCGGCTTGGATAGAGGGAGCCGAAACCATAGGCATATGCGGAGCCACCTCTACCCCGCTTTGGCTGATGGAACGTGTGGCTGATAAAATCAAGTCAATTCATGAAGCCTGAAGCAATTGCTGTCCCGGCTTCCTCACTACGCGACGAACACTTCATGGCACTCGCCCTACAGGAAGCCCGGGAAGCAGCTCGTAGAGATGAAGTACCAGTAGGGGCAATCATCACTGTGGGCGACCGTATCATTGCCAAAGGGCATAACCTCACCGAGACCCTGAACGATGTCACTGCCCATGCTGAGATGATGGCAATCACCGCAGCGGCAGACTCGCTCGGAGGAAAATACCTGCCTCAATGCACACTCTATGTCACAGTGGAGCCATGTCCCATGTGTGCCGGCGCTCTCGGATGGAGCCAGATAGGAAGAATAGTCTATGGTGCCTCCGACCCGAAGCGGGGTTTCACCCGTTTCTGCCGCGATAGCCTGTCACCTCTTCATCCCAAGACAATTGTTACCCCCGGCGTTCTCGCCGAGGAGGCATCGCAGCTTATGTCGGATTTTTTCCGCTCCAAACGTCGCCGAAGATAGTCATAAAAGAAGATAATTATAAGAAAGGAGATAATTATAAAAGGCTTTTTTCTTGCACCCGTGATAATTTTTAGTTAATTTTGCAAATGATAAATCCATATTTCACATAAGCTTTATCAATCTAACTGAATTATCAACTTGGAAACCGGCAGAAGAAGGAATAAATAACCAATTATAATTATTGATTATCTCATCCAGCCTCTGTTGATCACCTAAAAACTAAACTTAATGGACATTAATCTTAGAGAAAGAATTGCCGGATTGCTGTATGGCTATGCCATCGGCGATGCTCTCGGCATCGGCACAGAGCTTATGCCTCGCAAGATCGTGGAGAAGAAGTATCCAAACGGACTTACCGACTACTCCCAGATTGTACGCGACGCCCATAGATCGCAATGGCAGCGTGGAGAATGGAGCAACGATACGAATTACGTGCTTATGCTCGTAGACAGTATTTGCGACAAAGAAGCTATAAGCCATCTTGATTATGCCCGGAAACTCGGGGATTTCTTCAAGACACGCCCCGATGACATAACTACCCATATGCGTTGGGTGCTATCGCGTCCTGACTATACCTCTGATCCCTATGGAGTGGCACGCAAAGCATGGATCGACATGAAAGACGAGGCATCACCAAGCGACAATCTCGGCAGAGCACTTATTATAGGAGTTTGGAATGAGAATGTGACTCAAAACGCAATTTATAACTGTCGTCTCACTCATCCCAAACCACGTTGTGAAACTGCCGCCGCCGTAATTGCCAATATGGCTAACTCCATTCTTTGGAAAGGCCATGAGGTAGATTATGAGACTATTCACGATATGGTGAAGAGGAAAAATATCGAGACTCTCGACTACATTGAATCAGCCCATAGCGGCACACTCGAGGATTTCGATCTGGACGATAGGGACACCTATTGGTATGTGCGCAAGGCAATGGGCGCAGCCTTATGGGCAGTATGGCACTGCAAATCACCCAATGAGGCTCTTGTAAAGATTGTAAATGAAGGGGGCGATGCCGACACCAATGCGGCACTCGCCATCGGTCTCCTCGGTCTGAAATACGGTGTCAATGCTCTTGACCGTAAATATATTGACAATCTTATAGGAGCTGAAAAAATCGAAGCTGCCACCGACAAACTCACGGCGCTTCTTAAGAAAAAATTTTTGAATGAACAACCCTTGGATTGAAGCAATGAGACTTCGCACGCTCCCGGTGAGCGTGGCTGGCGTGGCTGCAGGAACCGGCTGCGCCATCTTTCATCATGGATTTTCCCTGATACCTATGCTTATCTGCCTCCTCTTCGCGGTGGTGGCGCAGATCGCATCAAACTTTGCCAACGAGTATTACGACTTTAAGAACGGGCTTGACCGCAAAGGTCGTGAAGGTTTCCGCCGGGGCGTGACCGAAGGCGACATTTCTCCACAAAAGATGAAACGTGCCACCTTCACACTCCTTATACTTGATGCACTACTCGGCTGTAGCCTCATATATTATGGAGGCTGGTGGCTGATTGCAGTGGGCGTGGCAGTGGTGCTCTTCGCCTTAGGCTACAGTACAGGACCCTATCCCCTTTCACATCACGGACTCGGCGACGTGGCAGTAGTGATTTTCTTTGGCTTCGTACCCGTAATCTTCACGGAATACGTTCAGACCGGAATATGGCATCTTAATTCTGTCACCATATGCTCCTCACTCGCCGTCGGACTGATGGCAGCAAACGTATTAATCGTAAACAACTATCGCGACCGTGATGACGATGCGGCGGTAGGCAAGCGCACCACTGTAGTAATATTCGGCAGACGTGCTATGGCAAGCGTCTACCTTCTCAATGGATTGCTGGCGGTTCTCGCTATGGCAACCGCAGGTTCAAAAGCACCCGTATGGACTGTAATCGGATGGTTTGGCTACGTGTTCTGCCATTTCCTGCTCTGGCAAGGACTTCGCGACCATCATGGCACCGCGCTCAACAAGGTGCTGAAATTCACCTCCATTCTGATGTGTGCCGCCTCTATCTACCTGCTTCTTATTCTCGCCATTTGGCGTGAACTGTAAAATCTATCGCTGCTAAGGTCCATTAATTATTATTTCATGGCTAAGAAAAATGACAACAGGCAAGATCTTACGGACATAACCGGAAAGCTGCCTCCTCATGACATAGAACTCGAAGAAGTGGTGTTAGGAGCTTGTATGCTTGAGAAAGACGCATATATGAACGTGTGCGACCTTCTTGTGCCCGACAGTTTCTACGAACCCATCAACCAGAAGATTTTTCAAGCAATCACTACCCTCGGCTTCAACCAGCGTCCAATCGATATGATGACTGTGACGGAGCAATTGCGCCAAGATGGCACTCTTGAAGAAGTGGGCGGAGCCATACACATCACCGAACTCACAGCCAGGGTCTATTCTGCCGCTAATGTTGAGTATCACGCACGAATCATTGCCCAGAAATATCTCGCTCGACGCCTCATCAGCTTCGCTGCCCAAATCGAGACAAAGGCATTCGACCAAAGCAATGATGTGGATGACCTGCTGCAAGAGGCTGAAGGTCAGCTTTTCGATATATCACAGACACAGCTTAAAAGGGAAGTCACGCAGATTGACCCCGTGATTAACCTCGCTCTTGAACAGATACAGACAGCTGCCAATAATGAGAGCGGACTTTCGGGTCTGCAGACGGGCTACACCGAACTCGACCGTATGACTTCCGGATGGCAGATGAGTGATCTCATCATCATTGCGGCACGTCCTGCTATGGGCAAGACAGCCTTCGTGTTGTCTATGGCTAAGAATATGGCAGTAGACTTCAACATCCCCGTGGCTATCTTTACTCTTGAGATGGCAAATGTGCAGCTTGTGAAACGTCTTCTCAGCAATATAGCCGAACTCGAGGGTGAGAAAATCAAAAGTGGACAGCTCTCACCTGAGGAATGGGATCGTCTCAACTCCCGATTGCGTGGTGTCTACAGTGCGCCACTTTATCTCGACGAGACGCCCGGTCTTTCAATCACCGAACTCCGTACGAAGGCGCGTCGCCTTGTGAGGGAGAAAGGGGTGAAACTGATTATGATTGACTATCTGCAGCTTATGAATGCCACCGGTATGAAGCTCGGCAGCCGTGAGCAGGAGGTCAGCACAATATCGCGCTCCCTGAAAGCTCTTGCCAAGGAATTGAATATTCCCATAATTGCCCTTTCCCAGCTTAACCGAAGCACAGAGACCCGTGAGGACAAGCGACCGGTGCTATCCGACCTCCGAGAGTCAGGAGCCATAGAGCAGGATGCGGATATAGTATGCTTTATCCATCGTCCGGAATACTACACACGCTCAGGTGTGGATGCCGAGAATAACGACATTCGCGGTTTGGCACAACTCATTGTCGCCAAGCATCGTTCAGGAGCGGTAGGTGATGTAAAGCTACGTTTTATAAGCAAATATGCCAAATTTGAGAACTGGGACCAGGGTTATAACGAACTCCAGGAGACTCTTTCGGACGCTCCTCTCAAATTAGGATCGAAGATGAACGACCCTCAGGACACTGCCTCCTCCTTCGGTGCCTCAGCGTCAAAAGGCAACCCTTTTGGCAATCCATTCGGCAACTCTCCTATGCCTGACATCATGCCCGGTCCCTCCGATATGGATGTGCCATTCTGACACATCGGATTTCTTTAGAAAAAAATGCCTTAGGATAAACATTTTTTCGTAAAAAAACTGAACCACTTTAACACTAACGACGTTTTATTTACAAACATTAAATAAAAAGGTTATGGACAGCAAGGAAAACAAACAAGAAAACGGATCAGTTAATTCTGATCTTATCGCTGACTCTCTGAGAGTCGATGCAAGAAATCGTCGTCGCGACAACACTGCCAAGAACAATCGTCTCTGGTTGTGGCTCGGTATCCTCGTACTCGTGGCTATTCTCCTCTACGCTCTCTTCAGCATGGGTTTATTTGAAAGTATGTCATCTGCAAGCGGCAATTGATTATGAAGCAAAATAATGCCAATCGTATCTGGATGTGGATAGGAGTTATAATATTGATAGGCATATTGGTGTATTGGCTATTCAGTATTGATATCCTCGAAAGCATGTCAGGCACAATCAACGGCAATTAATTCTAAAAAAGACACACCCGACCATTCATAGTTCTTATTAAAGGGCTTTTTACAGATTTTTTTGGATCGGGACCGAGAGCCTCCGAGTATTGCACTTCGGGGGCTTCTTTAATGAGAAAGGACTCTCCTTCAACAGGAAAGTCCTTTACTTTATTTTCTTAACGCAAGAGGGATATTACTTGCTTGCTATGCTGTCAGAAACAGTCAAAGAGGCGCGACCTTTTGCGCGACGACGTGACAACACTTTGCGACCATCTTTTGTGGCCATTCTCTCGCGGAAACCGTGCTTGTTAACTCTGCGGCGGTTAGAGGGCTGGAATGTTCTTTTCATTTCTTTATATTGACTTTATTTATTTCCGATTTTCAAGGTGCAAAATTAAGAAATTTCTTCGATTCCCACAAATTTGCCACTACTTTTTTCTCAGTTATTTCACGCTTTCCTTAAATTGCACTGTTCACAAAGCTACGCTATACAATTGCTTACAGGAATCTGCCGGAATCATGGTAGGAATAATATGCATCGGCGGTAACTATTACATGGTCGAGTAAGCGGAGACGCATATACCCACATGCCTCCTTGAGTTCGCGTGTGATACGGTCGTCGGCATCACTCGGACGAGTGCCACCCGAAGGATGATTATGCACAAGGATTACACCCTCTGCATTTTCCATTATGGCGTGCTTTATAGCCGTGCGCACATCGAATAAAGATGCCGTGGAGGTACCTCTTGAAAGACAAATCTCCCTATATACCACGTTACGGCGGTTGAGGAGCAACAGCCATATCTCCTCATGCGGAAGATTCCCGATCACATATTTCATACGGTTAAAAATCTGCTCAGACCCGGTGATGGGCTTCTCTTGTATAGGTTCTTCAGCCGCATAGCGCCGCATAAGCTCCATAACGGCTTCAATCTGTACGCTCTTAGTGAGCCCGATACCCTTGATTGTACGTAATTCCTTACGCGAGCGCCGCTCAAGCTGGTGGAGCTTTCCACCGTTTTGACGCATCATTTCACGGCACAGCTCCGTTATAGGCACACCTGGAGTGCCTATACGTAATATTATAGCCCAAAGATCAGGCACCGATAAGACTCCACAACCATGTTTCTCAGCTTTCTCACGTGGCTGGTCATCAGGGTCAAACTCTTTGACAGTACGGGGACGGTAAGCCACATCCTCGATTTTTTCGTATTCTTCCATGGAAAATTAGGGTTATATGTAAATAAAGGGAACCGGAATATAATAAAAGGAAAGCACTCTCATACGGAAGAAAGAGAGAACTCTCGCAGATGACGGAAAGAGGAATTTCTTATAAATTAAGCCAAGTTATTGGCGCGAACGGCGACGTATCTCCTCATCGACATCCCTACCGTGGCGCAAGAGGATTTTCCAAACATAGGCACGTATAAAGCCTGTGCCATAACCTGTAAGCTGCACAAGAGCGGCAGGCACACCCATCGAGCCTACCTTTAGGCTACGGGTGCTTATGATGCCCCATATCCATAGGGCAAGCAGATAGGCAGCAAGCGGAAGGATAAGCCACCATTTCCAGAATATAGCCCCGATAATCATAGCCACGGCGCCTATCACAAACAGAGCCGGAAGCCAATGCACCAGCTTCATAGAGCCCGGATAAAGCAGCTTAAGCGTTATGCGCGACATACCGAAGATATGCACCTGCTTCCAGAACTTACGGAAATCGATACGCCGCTTATGGTATACCGCCACGTCGGGGAAGAGCACAATCTTAAATCCGGCAAGACGTATGCGGGTACTCATATCTATGTCTTCGCTGAACATCTCCCTGAATCCCCCTACTCGCTCATATACCTCACGCGAATAGCCCATATTGAAGGTGCGCGGCGTGAATTTCTCCATGCTCACTTTCCCTCCCCTTATGCCACCTGTGGTAAGGAAAGAGGTCATAGCATAATTTATGGCTTTCTGGGTATCGGTAAACGATTCATGGGCGGCATCAGGTCCTCCGAAGCAATCGGCAGGATTATCAGCGAGTGCTTTTCTCAGCTTTTCAATATAGTCGGGGGGTAAAACGCAGTCAGAGTCGACAAAGATAAAGAAATCTCCGTCGGCTCTGACAATACCATAATTGCGGGCTACGCTGCGCCCCTCATTATCCTTATAAAAATATTTTACCCGTACCTGATCCCTAAACTCCTCACATTGTGTGTGGCAGTCAACTGTCGATCCGTCTTCCACTATCACAATCTCGAAGCCCCGGTCAGTCTGAACCGCCAAGCTGCCCAACAGGTCAGCTATCTCGTCAGGACGGTTGTAGACCGGAACTATGATTGAAAAGAGGGTCGAAGCGGGATCCTTCATGGCAAAATTATGCCTTAACGCGACCTACGTATTCGCCGGTGCGGGTATCAACCTCAATAAGCTCACCTTCGTTGACGAAGAGAGGCACACGGACTGTAGCGCCGGTCTCGACAGTAGCGGGCTTGAGGGTATTGGTGGCAGTGTCACCTTTGAGACCCGGCTCAGTGTAAGTGATCTTGAGCACAGTCTTAACGGGCATCTCGGCATAGAGCACGGTGTCGGAAGAAGCGTCGCTTACAACTTCCACAGTGTCACCCTCTTTCATATAAGCGGCACCGGTAACAAGCTCCTTGTTGATAGGCACCTGTTCAAAAGTCTCGTTGTTCATGAAGATGTCATCGCCGCCGTCAGCATAGAGATACTGATAGGGACGACGCTCTACACGTACATCCTCAAGCTTCTCACCGATGTTGAAGCGACGTTCGAGCACACGACCGTCAACCACATCTTTGAGCTTGGTACGCATAAAGGTGTTACCTTTTCCCGGTTTTACGTGGAGAAATTCCACTACGAAATAAAGACGGCCATCCATACGAATGCAGGTGCCGTTCTTGATGTCTTGAGCGTTCATCATATGATTAAAAAATCTTTTGTCTTTTCAGCTTATGTAAGGGATAAAAACTACTGTCCCTCTTTTTCAAGTGCAAAATTAATAATAATTTGCCAAAATTCAAAATAATAGCCGCAGTTCAGCCACTCTGTCAGTGAGGAAGAAGGCGTTCCCTTATAAGAGAAGCCTCACTCGCCACATCCTCCTGCAGCTCGTCAAGTATCGAAAATGACAGCGTATGCAGTCCCAACAGCCCCTTATAAAACAGGATGCGACGACAATGGTCGGCAATAACCCCCTCATCTATCTCTCCGCTTTTCACAGCTTCCACAACGGCTGCAATCTCATACTCCGTGTCGCTCGGACCAACCACTATGTCAGCGCCGGCCAAGAATGCCGACTTAGCTCCATGACCCTCAGCACCGCCCATATTCAGAGCGTCGGTAAGCACCAATCCCCTGAAGCCTAATTCCTCACGCAGCAAGTCCTGTATCACCACAGGCGACACTGCTGCCGGCAGAGCATCAGGATCAATGGCAGGAACCGCGAGATGCCCTACCATAATCCCTGACAACCCCGCGTTTATATAGCTCCGGAAAGGATAAAGGTCAATACTGTCGAGCTGATGAAGTGACCTCCCTATCATTGGGAGAGTCTTATGGCTATCACCAGTTGGACTTCCGTGGCCCGGGAAATGCTTTGCCACACTTAACACGTCACCTGACTCCACACCCCTCGCATATGCCACTCCAAGGTCAGCCACCCTCTTAGGGTCACTTCCAAAACTCCGGCTGCCGATTACTCCACGGGGGTTTTCTACCACATCCACCACCGGACCCAGCACCATATTAATACCGACACGCCTACATTCTCTTGCCACTTCCCTACCGTAGTCAAAAAGTATCTGCTCATCAGCTGTAGGCGCCAGCTGACCATTGCGAGGAAAATTGGGAGCGTCTATCAGCCGCATACCCAAGCCCCATTCCGCATCTATAGCCGTAAACATTGCAACAGGGGCATTGGACACCATCACCGCCATCTCTGCGGCACTACGGAGGTCACCCTTCAGAAGCACCACTCCTCCAACCTGAAGCCGCCCAATATAATCCTGAAGGCGAGTGAGCGTAACGGAGTCGCACCGGGAAAATATTGTAGGCATAAAACATTGACCGACTCTTTGCTCAAGACTCATATTAGCAAGCAGAGAGTCAGCCATACTGAGTGCGTCGGCAGTGAGATCGCTCACAGCCATATCTGAATTTTCGGTTAAACTGTCACACTGCGACATGGCTGCACGTCCGCATGAGAGAAGCACAACCATTACCGCAACAAGGAGAGATGCCGACAGTTTCAAAGCTCTTCGTTTACGTCCACCACAAATCTCGGAGCGAGATCCGGAGCCACCGGAAGACCAAGCTCTCTCTGATGCTCAAACCATCGGAGCAACGGGGCAGCCACCTCAACCTCATCTGTCCAGATAAGCCTATGGTTAGCTAATGAGCGCATATCGTCGTTGCCCTCAGCTGCATAGTTGATAGTGCCGAAGAGATATGTCTTTTCCGGATCCATCTCCTCACCATCCAACACCACCCTGATGAGATTGCGGTCTTTGTCGGTCACCACCCTGACATTTCCACTCACGCCTTCACCCCCTTTACGGGCAGCCACACGCAGTGTCTCTATAATATCAGAGCCTTTCAGCGCAATTATCACAAAATGGTTGGAGAAGGGATAAGTCGACAGTATCTGCCCTTCTGTAATGTTACCCTCCGGCATATCCTGACGTATACCTCCCACGTTCATAAGGGAGAGGTCGAGCTTTCCTATATCCATACCGGCAGCACGGAGCGAATCGGCTTTGTGGCTGAGATAATGATGGGTAATGTCGGCAGTGAGATTGGGAAATCCCCCTACTCTCTCTCCAGTCTTAAGGTCGTATTTTGATAAACCTATCACACGGTTGTCGGCTGAATCCACAGCCTGACGGTAAGGCTCGATAAAGGCAATCATCTTTCCGTCAAGCTTCTCAGCGGGAAAACGGTCGGTTACGGTTATCAGCTCATATGTAATGTCCTCACCGTTTATTTTTTTCCCCTTTTTAAGCTTATCGAGGTCTATGGTCATCTTGCCTATGTAGCGCCCATATTTACCGGTCTGTCCTACCCTCACATTCCTACCCTCCGAGTTAGGGATAAGCGAAGGATGAATCTCAGGATGAGCCGGGTCGATGAGCGTGTGTGAATGTCCGCCGATCACAAGGTCTATGTCGCTGCTTGCGGCAATCATCTCCACATCAGTGGTCTTGTCGTTCTCCTTTTCGTAGCCAATGTGGGTCAATGCCACAACAAGGTCACACTTTTTCTTATTCTTAAGATAGGAAGCAATCTCATTGGCAGTGGGAATCACTTCCTTAAAATTCACGTCGATATTCTTGGCAGAAATAAGACTTTCCGGATCGACGTTGAGTCCGAAAAACCCGATCTTCTTTCCCCCGACTTTCTTTATTACGTAAGGGCGAAACACACCGTCGAGCACTGTGCCCGAAAAATCGTAATTGGCAGATAGGCGATCGGCTTTCACATCCTTATATTTCTCCGCGAGATCATCCATACCGTTGTCAAACTCGTGGTTGCCGAGTATACGGATGTCATAGTCGGTCATATTGAACAGAGGATATTCCACATCGCCACGGAAATACTTGAAGAAGAGCGAACCCTGCACCATATCGCCGGCGTCAACAAGGATCACATTCTTCTCCGCTTTTCTCACGGAGTCTATCACAGCCTTACGCTGCAACACTCCCCCACGTCCATCCTTGTCGGGCATAATGGCGGAATGGGTATCGTTGGTATGGAGAATCACAAGTTTCTCAGCCCACGCAGGGTTAGAGAAACATAGGGCGGCGAGTCCCAACAAAGAGACCGCCGCCTTATTAATAAAGTTGTTTCTAAATTGCATTTTCTACGCAAAAAGATTAGTCAATCAGGTTTTCGCCTGTCATCTCCTCCGGCTGGGGCAGACCCATAATGTGGAGCAGAGAGGGAGCCACATCAGCGAGACGACCATTCTTCACCTTAGCATTCTTATCGCCTACATAGATGAAAGGCACGGGGTTGAGTGAGTGGGCAGTGTTGGGAGTGCCGTCCTCGTTGATAGCGTGGTCAGCGTTGCCATGGTCAGCTATAATGATGGTGCCGTAGCCGTGAGCCTTGGCAGCCTCAACCACTTTCTCCACACATTTGTCAAGTGTGGCGACAGCCTTCTGTATAGCCTCATACACACCGGTATGACCTACCATATCACCATTAGCGAAGTTCACGACAATAAAGTCGTATTTCTCGGAGTCAATAGCCTCAACAAGCTTCTCGGTAACTTCCGGAGCACTCATCTCAGGCTGGAGGTCGTAGGTAGCCACTTTCGGAGATGCCACAAGAATACGGTCTTCACCCTCAAACGGAGCCTCACGACCGCCGTTGAAGAAGAACGTAACGTGAGCATACTTCTCAGTCTCAGCTATATGAAGCTGCTTCTTCTCCTTGCCGGAAAGATATTCGGCGAGAGTCATCTTGACGTCAGCCTTCGGGAAGATGATGTGTACACCCTTGAATGAATCGTCATAGGGGGTCATGCAATAATACTGCAAATCGGGAATCGGGTTCATACCATCCTCACTGTGCTGGGTAAGCACGGTGGTAAGCTCCTTGGCACGGTCGTTGCGGTAGTTGAAGAAGATAACAACGTGACCGGCACCGATACGACCGTCGACTTTGTCGTTTACAATAGGTTTGAGGAACTCGTCGGTAACACCCTCGGCATACGACTCCTCTACGGCAGCGATCACATCATCGGTGTGCTTGCCCTCACCATATACGAGCATATTGTAAGCCTCTTTAAGACGCTCCCAGCGATGGTCGCGGTCCATAGCATAGTAACGGCCAACCACAGAAGCGATCTCGCCGGCACTCTTCTTGCAGTGGTCCTTTACCTCTTGGAGGAAGCCCGCACCGCTCTTGGGATCGGTATCACGGCCATCCATGAAGCAGTGGAGATACACTCTCTGAAGGTCATAAGCCTTTGCGGTGTCGCAGAGGGCGTAAAGGTGGTCAAGGCTGGAGTGTACGCCGCCTGAAGATGTAAGACCCATGAAGTGGATGGGCACATTATTTTTCTGGGCATACTCGAAAGCACTCTTTATCTCCGGATTCTTGGCGAATGAACCGTCGGCGATGGCACGGTTGATTTTCACGAGGTCCTGATATACAACGCGACCTCCGCCGATGTTGAGGTGACCTACCTCGGAGTTGCCCATCTGGCCGTCGGGCAGACCGACATTCTCACCGCTTGCCTGAAGCTGTGAATGGGGATACTCAGCCACGAGGCTGTCTATATAAGGAGTGGGAGTATTGAAGATTGCATCATCCTTGCCATGGTCTCCGATGCCATAGCCGTCAAGGATAATCAGTAAGGCTTTATTTGACATAGATATATGTTTGTTATGTTTTTCTTTTCGTTTTTGGGTAAATTCCGTCTCCCTGCCGGACATTAGAAACGCGGCTTGGGAAATCATCTGCAAAAGTACTCAATTTTTTTCAAATACAACTAATTGCATAAGCTAATAAAATATAAAAAAGCGTCACCCGCTGATTCGGACAACGCTTTTTTAAATCTTTCGGTCATCAGATTGCAATTAGTTTGCATTCTTCTTGACGTAACGCTCTTTGATACGAGCCTTCTTACCGGTGAGGTTGCGGAGGTAGTAAAGCTTG
>CAMWTL010000016.1 GCA_947177145.1 uncultured Porphyromonadaceae bacterium | reverse complement strand
AATCCTATGTGTAAAATATTATTACTTAACAAGGTAATGGCTTTAGCAATTATTGGCAACCACCCTCTTCTTATTGGGACAACTCAAATGTGACAGGTACTTCCACAAAGGCTTCAATAGGCTGCCCGTTCTTATCAGCCGGAATCCAAGCGGGCATGGTCTTTGCTATGCGGATAGCCTCCTGTTCCAGATCGGGATCAACCATACGCACTATCTTGATGGAGCCTATGGTACCATCGGTCTTAATAGTCAGTTTCAAGGTCACAACTCCCTCCACACCGTTCTCTTTTGCCGGAGCCGGATATTTCAGGTTTTCGTTTATAAACTTCGTGAGAGCTTCAGCTCCCCCGGGGAAAGTGGGCACATCGGCAGCCATCGCTCCGAATGAAATACCTGCAAATGCAAGCAGGGCTATGAGTAACTTCTTCATGACTTATATATTTTACTCTGATAGCCTCCTACCACTGCAAAGCCATCAGACAGGTAACTAATTTTATTGTTTGACACTCAAAATATCGAAAAGATTAACGCAGCCATCCTCTAAAAGGTCAAGCACAAGTTCAAAACCCTCCGCACCGTCATAATATGGGTCAGGCACACAGTCACACTGCGGAAAGCCCTTCACAAAATCTATCATCCTGACAACCTTCCGCTCATCTTCCAAAGTGGGAGCCATAGTGCGCAGACGGTCGTAGTTGCTATGGTCCATAGCAACGATTAGATCAAAGTTATCATAATCCGACATTCTGACAGGACGACTATGGTGTGTTAGGTTATAGCCTCTCTGGAAAGCGTGGACACGCATCCTTCGATCGGGTAATTCCCCGGCGTGGCCTCCGTAAAGCCCTGCCGAGTCGAGTTTGAAACGCTTGTTTGCCCTATTATTGTCAACCACAGCCTGCATAACCCCCTCAGCTGCGGGAGAACGGCATATATTGCCTAAGCATACAAATAGTATTCTCACTTTATCCTTTCCCGCCAACTCGCGGGCGACTTCCGGTATCTCTCTTTTCATAATATGCAAATTTAAGTCATCAACTTCTATTTAACAAACTTTATCTATAAAAAATAACAATGCCCTTACAACGTTTATAAAATGTGAACACTGTTTATAGAAAATGAATACTCCATTTCCACATGACATACGTGCCGCCCTTATTGATATGGATGGCGTGCTTTATGACTCCATGCCGCATCATGCCCGTGCCTGGCATCAGATGATGAAGGAGCAGGGCATCGATACTGTGCCGGAAGAATTCTTCCTCTACGAAGGAATGACCGGGCAGGCTACAATCAATCTTATATTTAATCGTGAATTAGGACGCGACACTACTCCGGAGGAGGCAAAGCGTCTTTATGCACGTAAAGCGGAGCTTTTCGTCAACTCCGGTAAGAAGGAACCCATGCCTGGTGCAGACAGGATGCTTCGTGCCCTTATGAATGTCGGCATACCTCGTGTCCTTGTGACAGGCTCTGCCCAAAGCTCTCTCCTAAATTCACTCAACGATGACTATCCGGGTGCTTTTCCGGAGAATCTTCGTGTCACGGCACTCGATGTGAAGCATGGCAAACCTGATCCGGAACCTTATCTGATAGGAGCTGCTAAGGTTGGGGTTGACCCCACGCAGGCAATTGTCATTGAGAATGCTCCTCTCGGTGTGAGGGCTGGAAAGGCTTCGGGCGCCTTCACAATAGCTGTGACTACCGGACCGATTCCACGTGAGGAATTTGTGAAGGAGGGGGCTGACCTTATATTCTCCTCCATGGATGAATTTGCAGATTGGCTCGAAGCTGAATTGCCTAAAATGGAGTTGTGTCGCCGTCTTGACGAGGCGGTTGAGAAACTAAATCCTGCGAGTATCACCATTGTCACCGATTCCAACGTAGACCGCGACGTGATGCCTCTCTTTGCCGGCTCAACAGTTGTTAAGAAAGGCAACAAAGTAGTTATTCCCCCCGGAGAAGATCACAAAAGCATCGAATCCGTGACCCATATCTGGCTTGCTTTGGAAGAGGCTAACGCCACACGCCGCAGTGTCGTTGTAAATATCGGAGGTGGACTTATCACAGACATCGGTGGCTTTGCCGGAGCCACATTCAAACGTGGTATACGTGTCGTAAACCTCCCCACTACCCTTTTGGGCGCGGTCGATGCCGCTACAGGAGGAAAGACAGGCATCAACTTCAACGGTCTTAAGAATGAAGTCGGAGCCTTCCATCTCCCCTCAGATGTGATAATCTCCGCCCTGCCCCTTGCCACCCTCTCACGGCGTGAGATACTTTCGGGTTACGCAGAGATGATTAAGACCGGACTTATAGCCGATGCGAAACTCTATAATGAGCTTCTGAACGTGGAG
The DNA here is from genome assembly GCA_947177145.1 of uncultured Porphyromonadaceae bacterium. Taxonomy (GTDB): domain Bacteria; phylum Bacteroidota; class Bacteroidia; order Bacteroidales; family Muribaculaceae; genus Lepagella. The sequence continues at coordinate 23,294 of CAMWTL010000016.1, read as the reverse complement.
GAGGTTATTGCTGACACTATGCGTCTTGAGAAGGCTATGAAAAGATGTGTGGAGATAAAGGAGGATGTCGTTGCCAATGATCCTACCGAGAAAGGGCTGAGAAAAATACTTAATTTTGGACACACCGCAGGACACGCATTTGAAAGTTTGGCTATCGAGCGCCACCAGAGTCTTACGCATGGTGAAGCGGTAGCCCACGGAATGCTTGTAGAACTTATCCTGAGCCATATGCTCAAAGGCTTCAGCTCAAACGAGCTTCACAGATATGCAGCCAATGTGCTCAAACCATTGTATCCGCGTGTGAAGGTAACTTGCGATGATGTTGATCTTCTGATCGGATTTATGGCTCACGATAAGAAAAACGCCAAGGCAGGGCAGCCTAACTTTACCCTTCTCACCGCTCCAGGCGATCCGGTGATTGACTGCTTGCCCGACATAAAAGATATTCGCACCGCCCTTGAGATATATCTCGATATGATGGGTTGATTCCCCGCTTCAGGTGTTGAAATAGCAAGCTAAAATCCTAAAAATGCCACAAAGCATAAAAGAAGTCGAAAATAAGTGAAAAGGCACCGAACCATCGCGTCGGTGCCTTTGTTATAATAGTGTAATTTGGATGAAATAATCCGATAGCTTAGAAAAGTAAATATCAGATCCTCAGATAAGAGGAGAAAAATATAAACTGCTATAAGCGTTCTGAAAAAAGTTGTTATTGTTGTTTTAATTGAAGGAAACTGGGCTGACGTGAGTCAGCCTTTTTCTTATGCTTATCTTGCATTGTTACCCACATCTGCCAACGACTATATCATATCGTCACACACCGGTTCGAAAGATATGAGAAGCTTGATCAAATCACCCGGAAGAGGAGCGTTAAGCGGACCCTCCTCCAAGGTCTTCTCATCGAATCGTGGGGTGTTATAGGGAAGGTCATCATTAAAATAAACCACAGCCGGTACCTCCCCCTCCACAGGAGCGCCCAAACGCCACGGAAATATATTATCGCTCACCACTACCATGTTCATCTGCTCCTTGGCATTCCAGACATAATCGGCTATCGGACGGATTACATCGTTGTCAATCCTCTCTATAGCTCCCTGCTTACCATAGGGATCACGCTTCCTCGACATGGAAGCGGCGCTTTCAACGTGAACCATCACAAATTCATGGTCTGTGATGTTCTGTATGGCAAGGTCAGCCATAGTTCTGAGCACCGAAACACCTAACTCACATAGACGGTCAGGGTCAATCGGCTTTAACAAGGCGAGTTCCCCTATGCGCCTAACCTTGGTATGAGAGCTGATTACCACACCGTGGCCCGAAAACTTTGGAATTATAAAAGGCCGACATGTAGCCACCTCCGGCACCCCCTTGCCGAAATCATAGCCGAGCAAGGCAAAAATAGCGTTGTCACGAGTTGGCTCTACACCCTCGGGACACACACGCAATGTGCCGCAGCAGCCGCAACGGGCAAGAGCGTCAAGAGCGGGAGTGGATGCTAACATCAGAGGAGTTTTGCCTCCGAGCATTCTGTCCGGGACATCTGCAAGTCCGGAGACTATTACCAATATTGTCTTCATGATTCCGCAAAAATAGTCAATTTTTTCAAACAATACAACCTCTTCTCCCTCAACTTCCGTATTTCTGCCTATAGGAATAAGGCAGGGAGCCATAAATCAACCTAAGCAATTTTTTGGATAATCCTCAATAACTTTTGGTTATCAGTTGCTTTTTTATTAACTTTGCATGAAAATCCATATTTAGCTCAAAACAGGAACTATATTTCTCCTTTTGGGGCATATTATTTTTTCCTTACCGGGCTAAAGAAGATTCACCCGACATCATTCTACGAGAAATAAACAAACTTTCATAATATGAAAATGAGACGCATTCTTCTCTCACTTCTACTATGTTGCACTCTATCGGCGTTTGCCCTTACCGATGAGCAGGTAATCGCCTATATCAAGCAACAGTCAGCTGCGGGCAAGACCGAACAGCAGATAGGCAAGGAGCTCTTTGCACGAGGTGTCACTCCCGAACAGGCAGAGCGTATCAAAGCCAGACTTGAATCTCAGCAAGGTTCTGAAGTCAATGTCACTTCCCAAAGCGTGGGAGCTGCCGACACAGAGCGCCGCCATAACGCTGCAACAGACATCAGTGCAGCCCAACTCGACGACATAGGTCGTGAAGTTGACGAAGGGGGAACCGGAACAGTGTCTGCACGCCAGATTTATGGTCATAAGGTATTCAACTCCCGTGCCCTCACATTTGAGCCAAGTGAGAATCTCGCCACTCCTCAGAACTATCGTCTCGGTCCGGGTGATGAAGTGATCATTGACATATGGGGAACTTCGGAAGATCATCTGCGCCAGACCATTTCCCCGGAAGGCAGCATCATGATTTCACAGATTGGTCCCGTTTTCCTCAACGGTATGACCATCACCGACGCTAACAATCACATCAAATCTGCTTTCTCAAAGAAATATGCCGGTATGACCGATGCCGAGACCGATATTCAGGTCACTCTCGGACAGGTACGCACCATACAAGTGGACATTATGGGTGAGGTAGCCACTCCGGGTACATTCCGTATGTCGCCCTTCTCCTCCGTATTCCACGCTCTCTACCGTGCCGGAGGTATCAACGACATCGGTTCACTCCGTAACATCCAGGTGCTCCGCAACGGTAAGAAAATTGCCGGCATAGACATCTATGATTACCTCTTCAAAGGTAAGACTGCCGGCAACATCCGTCTGCAAGAGGGTGACGTGATCATTGTACCCCCTTATGACCAGCTCGTCACTATCGACGGCAATGTGAAGCGCCCGATGTATTACGAAATCAAACCGGGTGAAACCATCCAGACCCTTATTGACTACGCAGGCGGTTTTACAGGCGATGCCTATACAGAGATGGTTCGTCTCGCTCGTCAATCAGGCACAGAAAATGAGCTTTACAACATCGAGCAAGGAGAGTTTGCCACATATCGTCTTAAAGACGGTGATATTGTGTCAATCGGCACTATCCTCGACCGCTACGCCAACCGCGTAGAGCTGAAAGGTGCTGTTTACCGTCCCGGTATGTTCGCTATCAGCCGCGACCTCAATACAGTAGGTCAACTTATCCGCAAAGCCGAAGGTCTTACGGATGATGCTTACACCGATCGCGCCCTACTCTACCGTGAAGGTCCGAACCTTCAGTTGGAAATCATCCCCCTCGACATAGCTGAGATTCTTGCAGGTCGCGCTCCGGACGTTGAGTTGAAGCGAAACGATATGCTTGTGATTTCAAGTGTACACGAGATTGAAGACCGTGGTGCTGTTACGATTTCAGGTCAGGTTGCCCGTCCCGGCACTTTCCCTTATGCTGACAATATGACTCTTGAAGACCTTATTCTTCAGGCAGGCGGTCTGCTCGAAGGTGCCTCTACAGCCCGTGTAGACATATCACGCCGAATTGTCAACCCCGACTCTACCGCTCCAACAGAGCAACTTTCCGAAAACTTCTCGGTTTCCATTGAGGGAGGTCTTGCACATGGCAAAGACCAGGAGTTTGTGCTTAAACCCTATGATGAGGTCTACGTAAGAAGAAGCCCCGGATATGCCGAGCAGGAACAGGTAGGCATCACCGGTGAGGTGCTCTTTGCAGGTCAATATGCCATCGAGACCAGAAACGAGCGTATCTCCAGCATGGTGAGACGCGCCGGTGGTATCATTGAAGGTGCATATATCAAAGGTGCTCAGCTCACACGCCGTCTGAGCGATGAGGAGTATAGGCAACGTCAGGAAACTCTCCGTATGGCAAAGCAGAATCAGGTGGGAGGCGACTCTATCGACCTTAATAAGATTGAGGTTTCTAACCGTTACAGTGTGGGTATCGACCTTGAAAAGGCTCTCGCTTATCCGGGCAGCACCTACGACGTGGTTGTGCAGCCGGGCGACATTCTCTTCGTGCCGGAGCTTCAGAGTACTGTCAAGATTGACGGTGAGGTGATGTTCCCCAACGCTGTGGTATACGTGCCGGGCAAGAAGCTCGACTATTATGTAGACCAGGCAGGTGGATATGGCCACCGTGCAAAGAAGGGTAAGGCATACATTGTATATATGAACGGATCTGTGGCAAAGGCAAAGAAAAGCACACCCATTGAGCCGGGCTGCCAGATCGTCATTCCTGCCAAACCTAACGACAGCGGAGTTGACTGGACCAAGATCCTTGCCCTCGCTACGAGTCTCGGCTCTGTGGCTACAATGGCTGCAACCGTCGCTAATCTCTTCAGAAAATAATCCTCAACGCCATTTAAAATTATGCAAGAAGATAAAGATTTTAGAGATGACGCTGCCGACGAGAAAGAGATTGACCTTCTTGAACTCGCCACAAAACTCTGGGACCAGCGTAAGAAGCTGATCATATGGAGTGTCTGCGGAGCGGTTATAGGACTTATCGTAGCTTTCAGTATTCCCAGAGAATATACCACCGACGTTAAGCTTGCTCCTGAAACCACTGACAATAAGGCAGCTTCCGGCGGTCTTGGCGCCCTTGCCTCGATGGCAGGACTCGGCAGCAGTGCAAGCGGTGCGGATGCCGTTTACCCCCAGCTCTATCCCGATGTGGTAAGCTCTGTGCCCTTCGTCACCAGTCTGTTCGACGTTGAGGTTCCCCTTAAGGAAGAGGCAGGTGAAAAACCTGTAAAGATGACTGTACAGCAGTATATGGAAGAGGAGGTGAAGGCTCCTTGGTGGAGTGCTGTCACAGGTGCTCCCTTCAAGCTCCTCGCTCTCCTGAGATCATCCGATGAGGAAGAGGGAGGCGACAAACCTCTTGATAATTTCCAGCTCACGAAAAAGGAAGCTCTTTTGGTGGAAGCCATCAATAAACGTGTCTCTGCCAGTGTCGACCAGAAGACGAGTGTAGTCACCATCAGCGTGCTGATGCAGGATCCCCTTGTGTCTGCTGTACTTGCTGATACCGTAGTGGCTCGTTTGCAAGAATATGTAACTGCCTATCGTACCAATAAGGCGCGTCAGGACCTCGAATATGCCGAGACCCTGAATGAGGAGGCAAAATCCGATTACTACAAGGCTCAACAGAGATATGCTGAATATCTCGACCGCAACCAGGGCTTGGCATTCCAGAGCGCGAAGATCACCAGCGCACGTCTTGAAAACGAAGCCTCTCTTGCTTTCAGCCTATACAACCAGACTGCCCAGCAGGTGCAGAAGGCAAAAGCAAAAGTGCAGGAGACAACTCCAGTGTATGCGATAATCACCCCTGCAACTGTGCCGGTTAAGCCTACCAGTCCAAGAAAGGCGTTGATACTTGTGGGCTTCACTTTCCTTGCCTTTGTAGCTTGTGCAGCGTGGATTCTTTTCGGTGCTCCTCTTATTCAGCAGCAGAAAGAGAAAAATGCCCTGAAGAAAGCAGAAAAATGAAGTTCCTAATCTTCATCCTCATATTAATTGCAGAAGCCCCGGTTTTCTCCGGGGCTTCTGCTCAGTTGGTAGATACTTTCGATTTCTCTTCTCTGGTCAAGATTATCAAGGAAACCGACAAACCGACAAAGCCAAAGCAAACTGTCCCCGGCGACACTACCGATGTGCGCACGACCAACATCCTCAATAGTATCATTAATGTCACCATAAGAGAACCTGAACCACCCAAGAAAGCCCCCTCACCATTATCCTCTGTGCTTGATTTTATGACCAAAGTATATGCTGAGCACGGCTTTTATCAAAGTGGACGTTGGGAGGATGCTGAAGATTGGTCATCGATCACACGCAACATCACCTTACCAGACTACAACCCGGTAGATTTCTATCGACCCGTATGGGGACAAGTTACTTCCACCTACGGTTACCGTCCCAAATTCGGCAGAGTCCATAAGGGCATTGATTTGGCTTTACATATAGGCGACACTGTAAGGGCAGCTTTACCGGGGGTTGTGGCGAAAGTGGCATACGATCCCGGAGGCTACGGGCATTATGTGGTATTAGTGCATAACAACGGCATGGAGACACGTTATGCACATCTACAGGCACCTATATCCACTCTCGGTGAAACCTTATCTGCCGGTGAGCCGTTGGGTCTTGGAGGTAACACAGGCAACTCTACCGGACCACACCTACATTTTGAAGTCCGCTATCGAGGCACAGCCCTTGATCCAGCCTCTATCTTCAATTTCCATAACTTCATCAAAAAGAATGAGGATTAACCGTTAACGCCGGAAAGCATAGCAATTCCCCAAAAAAGGAGATTGATAAGGTAAAGCATACTCTTGTATAGATATAAACTTGTATGGGTATAAAAAGGAGGAAAATAGATATAAAAAGGAGGGAAAGCCGGCAAATCGGCTTTCCCTCCTTTTACTTTCAGAATATTTCAAATCTTCAGCTTACACTAAGTAGCCAATAACTTACGAAGCCGCTAAATAAGTAGTCGATAACTTCTGAAGCCGCTAAATCTAATTTATTCTATCGGCACTACTGTCAAGCATCGATACGCTAACGTCAAGCATCGATATTGGCGTAGGTGGCGTGGCTCTCTATAAACTCACGGCGCGGACCTACCTCCTCACCCATAAGAATAGAGAAAGTGCGGTCTGCCTCAGCTGCATTGACAAGATTCACCTGTTTCAGCATACGGTTCTCCGGATCCATTGTGGTCTCCCAAAGCTGTTCGGGGTTCATCTCACCAAGACCTTTATATCTCTGAAGCACCATGCGGTCACGGTTGCCATCGCAATGAGTGTCGACAAAACGCTGCACCTGCTGCTCATCCCATGCATATTCCTGCACTTTCTGCTTTCCCTTGGTGCTGCACTTGTAAAGCGGCGGTGTGGCAATGTAAAGATAGCCATTGTCGATTATCGGACGAATCTTTCTGTAGAAGAAAGTCATCAGCAAGGTGGCTATATGAGCACCATCGACATCGGCATCGGTCATAATGATAATCTTATGATAGCGGAGCTTAGTCATATTCGGCTCCTTAGAGTCTTCCTCAGTGCCGATAGTGACACCCAGAGCCTTGAACATATTTACAATCTCCTCACTTTCGAAAACCTTATGGTCAAGAGCCTTCTCCACGTTCAAAATCTTACCACGCAGCGGGAGGATAGCCTGATAATTGGGATTACGTCCCTGCTTTGCTGAGCCACCTGCCGAATCACCCTCGACAAGGAAAAGCTCACATTCCACCGCATCGCGGCTTTTGCAATCGGCAAGTTTGCCGGGAAGTCCGCCACCGGAAAGAGGGGATTTACGCTGCACCTTCATACGTGCGTTGTAGGCAGCGTGACGCGCCTGGGCAGCCAACATAACCTTATCAACGATGGCACGTGCCTGCTTGGGATGCTCCTCAAGATAATTGCGCAAAGCCTCGCTCACTGCGGTCTGCACTACACCGGCTACCTCGTTATTGCCGAGCTTGGTCTTAGTCTGTCCTTCAAACTGCGGCTCTGCCACCTTAACCGACACCACAGCTGTAAGACCGTCGCGGAAGTCCTCTTTCGACAGCTCAATCTTCAGCTTATCGAGGAGATGGTTATCATCGGCATATTTCTTCAAAGTGGTAGTAAGACCTCTGCGGAAACCCGTAAGGTGAGTGCCACCCTCTATAGTATTAATATTGTTAACGTAAGAGAAAATATTCTCTGAGAAAGAGGTGTTATAGGTCATAGCCACCTCTACAGGTACGCCGTTACGCATTGTGTTGAGATGAATCACATCCTCAATAAGCGGCTCCTTGCCCTGGTCGAGATACTTAACGAACTGCTTCAGACCCTCATCGCTGTGAAACACCTCCTTGCGGGGATTTCCCTTCTCGTCAAGTTCACGCATATCCGTAAGCGACAGGGTAATGCCGGCGTTAAGGTAAGCGAGATCGCGCAGACGGTTGGCAAGAGTCTCGTAATCATAGACTGTTTCCGTAAAAATAGAAGAATCGGGATGGAAAATGATGGTAGTGCCTGTATAATCGGTCTCCCCTATCACCTGAAGATCACATGTAGGCTTGCCATAAGCATACTCCTGCATATGCACCTTCCCGTCACGGTGGATCTCAGCACGAAGATAATCCGACAAAGCGTTGACACAGCTTACGCCCACACCGTGCAGACCACCGGAAACCTTATACGAACCCTTGTCGAATTTACCGCCGGCGTGGAGAACTGTCAACACCACCTCAAGGGCAGGTTTATGCATCTTTTCGTGCATATCCACAGGGATGCCGCGTCCGTTGTCGTCGACACGGATTGAATTATTTTCCAAAATGGTCACTTTAATATCGTTGGCAAACCCTGCCAAAGCCTCATCAATCGAATTATCCACCACCTCATATACAAGATGATGTAAGCCTCGACCCGATATGTCGCCGATATACATCGCCGGACGCTTTCTCACAGCCTCAAGACCCTCAAGCACCTGAATATTATCCGCCACATAATCCTTCGTCTGCTCTTCTTGCAGCTCTAATTCTTCTGCCATATTTATCTAATAATCAAATATTTTCGTTAAATAATCGCAATAACCCGGTCAATCTTGCCCAATAAGGAGCCTAACTCTGCTATTACGTTACAAAATTACAAAAAAATCCCCTTTTAGACAACTTTTTAGCGATATTCTTTTTACTGATTCCGGCTTTAACTCGGGTTGCCATAACGATAAAAAATTTTCTAAAAATTGTGCCTTTTCTTTATCAAAGATAACTTTTTTCTCTCTCATCTTTTCATCTTCCCTAAAACTTCTCTCCTTAATTGTGTGTTTTATCAAAAAATGTTAATTTTGCGCCCAAGTTAATTTCTTGGAAATACTTTACAAAGATGAAAAATCTGGTTATCGTCGAATCGCCTGCTAAGGCTAAAACCATAGAAAAATTCCTTGGCAAAGACTTCACCGTCTTGTCAAGCTACGGTCATATACGCGACTTGCAAAAACACGGCTTCTCTATCGACGTAGAAGACGGGTTCAATCCCATCTACGAGATCCCGGACGACAAGAAGGAACTCGTGAAGAAACTTAAGAAAGCGGCTGCTGAAGCCGACGTCATTTGGCTTGCATCTGATGAAGACCGCGAAGGGGAAGCCATTGCCTGGCATCTCGCGGAAGTGCTCAACCTCGATCCCGCCACCACTAAGCGAATCGTGTTTCATGAAATCACAAAGCCCGCTATACTTAATGCCATCGAGAATCCCCGCACCATCGACCTCGACCGCGTGAACGCGCAGCAAGCCCGACGGGTGCTCGACCGTATAGTAGGCTTTGAACTAAGCCCCGTGCTTTGGAAAAAAATTAAACCTGCCCTCAGCGCCGGACGTGTGCAGAGTGTGGCAGTGCGCCTCATATGCGAACGCGAGGAGGAAATCGAGGCTTTTACCCCGGAAGCTTTCTTCCGCGTCAACGCCCTCTTTAAATCGCTCGACAAGCATGAGATCAAAGCCGAACTGGCTCGTCGCCTCGACAATGCAAGCGAAGCTCATGCCTTCCTCGAAATGTGTAAAAAAGCCACATTCTCCGTGGCAGAGGTTAATGTGAAGCCCCTCCAGCGTGCTCCATATCCCCCCTTCACCACTTCCACTCTCCAGCAGGATGCCTCGCGTAAACTCGGATTCTCCGTAAACCAGACTATGGTGCTTGCCCAGAAGCTCTACGAGGATGGTAAGATAACATATATGCGTACCGACTCCACCAATCTGTCGGACATGGCACTGCGCGACATAGCTTCTGAAATCAAGCAGAGCTTAGGCGAATCATACCTGAAAGTACGCCATTACCACACCCGCTCAAAAGGTGCACAGGAAGCACATGAGGCAATACGCCCCACCTACATATCCAACCGCACTATTGACGGCACGGCACAGGAGCAGAAGCTGTATGAGCTTATATGGCGACGCACCGTTGCCTCCCAGATGGCAGACGCAGAAATTGAAAAGACAAGTATAGACATCACGTCGCCACATCTCCCCGAACTGTTCAAAGCAGAAGGGGAAGTCGTGAAATTCGACGGCTTCCTGAAGGTGTGGAAAACAGAGAACATACGCCAGCAGGATTTTGTGGAGCTCCCTCCGCTAAAAGTGGGCGATCTACTCTCGGCAGAAGAGATAACCGCGACACAACGCTTTACCCAGCCCCCGGCAAGATACACCGAGGCGTCGCTCGTGAAGAAGATGGAAGATCTCGGCATAGGGCGCCCATCCACCTATGCCCCTACAATCTCCACAATCCAAGCCCGCGACTATGTGAAGCGGGGTGAGAAAGAGGGCGTGAAACGCGACTATGAGATTATACGCCTTAAAAAAGGGAAAATCACTGAAAGCACCCTGTCAGAGTCCACGGGAAGCGAGAAAGGCAGGCTGGTGCCGACTGATGTCGGCATGATAGTTAATAAGTTCCTCACGGAATATTTCCCCGACATCCTTGACTACAACTTCACCGCTAAGGTGGAGGAGAAATTCGACGATATTTCAGAGGGTAAATTGGGATGGCAAAATGAAATCTCCGACTTCTACGGCGATTTCCACCCCTCCATAGAGAAAATAAATGCCATGCGTCTTGAGCACAAGGTAGGAGAACGTATGTTAGGTATCGACCCTGCCTCCGGACGCCCCGTGTCGGTTAAAATCGGACGTTTCGGACCCGTAGTGCAGATAGGCACTGCCGATGATGAGGAGAAACCCTTGTTTGCCAGCCTTCTCAACGACCAGAGCGTGTCGAGCATAACACTTGAGCAAGCTCTTAAACTCTTCGAGTTGCCACGCACTTTGGGCAAGTATGAAGATGAGGATGTAGTGGCTGCAATCGGTCGCTTCGGACCTTACATCAAGCATGGGAAATCATTTGTATCCATACCTAAATCCCTCACGCCGCAAGCTATCACGCTTGAAGAGGCAGTGGCACTGATTAAAGCGAAAAAAGAGGAGGAAGCCAACCGGCTTATCAAAACCTTCCCTGAGATACCGGGTCTGGAGGTGCTGAACGGACGCTACGGTCCCTATATGGCATATAAGCCGGAAGGAGCAAAGAAAGCCGTCAACTACAAGATACCTAAAACCACCGATGCAGCCGCTCTTACAGCTGACGAAGCACGTAAATTGATGGACGCTCAGCAACGCGCCCCGAAACGTCCTGTGCGTAAAAAGAAGGCGTTATTCCATAAAAACAGGCCGCCTGCCGCGAAATGCATTTTCGCGGCAGGCTGCCTGTTTTGACCACTTATCACCGTTTTTTCACCTTTCAGAACATAAAAGACCTAAAAAATTTGCATTTGTCACAATAAAAATGTTAAATTTGTATTTTACTATTGACGGTTATCGAAGGTAACCTCATATGGTAAATATGCGCGGACAGATTAATCAAACTAACTTAGTTAACATCAACAGGACGATTTTAGGGAAATTGAGCTTGAATAATTGAGTGTTTTATTAATATTTTTAACCTAACCTTATTATTAAATGTTAAAAAGAAGATTTGATGGTAAGACGATTGGCACGCTGTTCATAATGATTATGTCGGTGTGCTTATCGGCGTATGCGAGCTTACGCTCTGCAGACGCATGGACGCTGAATCCCTCGGATTTTCGTTACGACATGACGCTCTATTTCAGTATGGCACAAAAAGGGTATGAAAACCTTGAGGCTTATGAAATCGGAGCTTTCATCAACGACGAATGTAGGGGTCTCGCAGAAAACCTTGAGTTGCCTGAGGGTGAAAGTTGCATGTATATGCGTATACGCAGCAACAACGATGAGGCGGAGGAGGTAGTTTTTAAAATGCGTGAGAAAGCCACCGGCAAAATCACAATTCTTGAAAGTAAGGATGCAGCTGACTTCCTCTTCAAACCTAATGAGATGGTCGGACTGCCCTCCGATCCTTACATCCTGATGCCCTACTACCATGTCTCTATTGTGGCTGGCGACAACGGCTCGGTAGACTTCACTGACGGCATGTATGCCGAAGGTTCTGTAATCGAAGTGGAGGCTATCCCCGCAGAGGGTTATCATTTTGAGAAGTGGAGCGACGGTGTGACCGAGGCAAAGCGTTCAATCACAGTTGACGCCGACATCGAGCTTACAGCCACCTTCGCTGTGACAAGCTACAAAGCCGTGTTCAGCATCGACGGCACGGAGATTGCCACTCTCGACGTAAATTACGGCAGCAAGATTGAAGCTCCCGCAGCTCCGGAGAAGGAGGGTTACACTTTCAACGGCTGGACCGACCTCCCCGAGACAATGCCTGCCAAGAATCTTGAGATCACAGGCACCTACACTGTTAACTCCTACAAAGTGTCATTCATGATCGACGGCACGCTTATTGAGGAGTTAGAAGTAGCTTTCGGCGGCGAGATCGTTGCTCCCGCAGCTCCCGAGAAGGAGGGCTACACTTTCAATGGCTGGTCAGCAATTCCCTCTGTAATGCCTGCCGGCAATGTAGAGATCACAGGCAGTTATACTGTCAATTCCTACAAGCTCACTTTCAAGCTTGACGACACTGTGATCGAGGAGAAAGAGGTAGCGTTCGGCTCTGAAATCAAGGCTCCCGAAGTTCCCGAGAAGGAGGGTTATACTTTCTCAGGTTGGGAAGGACTGCCCCAGACAATGCCCGCCAAGGACCTTGAACTTACAGGTACCTACACAGTCAACTATTATAAGCTGACTTTCGTGATTGACGACGAGATCATTGAGGAGAAAGAGGTAGCGTTCGGCTCTGAAATCGTTGCCCCTGCCACTCCCGACAAGGAGGGTCACAGCTTTGAGGGCTGGCTCAACTTCGTTTCTACAATGCCCGCTGAGGATGTCACAATTTTCGGAAGCTACAAAGTTAACTCCCACCTGCTCATCTATATGGTAGACGGTGAGATTTTCGAAGAACACGTGGTTGCATACGGTGCCAAGATCGAAGCTCCCGAAGGTCCTGAGAAGAAGGGCTACACATTTGCCGGATGGGAAGGACTTCCCGAGACAATGCCTGCCAAGGACCTTGAGGTTATCGGCACTTACACTGTCAATTCCTACAAAGCCGTGTTTACGATTGACGGCGAGGTTGTCGCTACTCTCGACGTTGAATACGGCGCCAAGATCGAGGCTCCCGAGGCTCCCGAGAAGGAGGGTTACTACTTCGAAGGATGGGCAGCACTCCCTGAGACAATGCCCGCTGAGGATATCGAAATCACCGGTAGCTACGCTGTGAATTATTATAAGCTTACAGTCTATATAGATGGTGAGATTTATATGGCAGAGACACTGGCATACGGTGATGAAATCATAATCCCCGAACCCGTTCCCGCTGAGAATATGAAGTTTGAAGGCTGGACAGAGGAAGTTCCCGCCACAATGCCTGCCCACGACTTAGTGATCAACGGCACAATGGTGCCTGACGAGAGCACATCCGTAATCGGCATCATGTTTGATAAGGATGAAGTGGTCAGCATCTACAATCTCAACGGCGTGCTCCTCCACAAGGATGTCAAAGCCAACGAGGTCAAAGAGCTTCTTGCCCCGGGTCTCTACATCATCAACGGCAAAAAGGTGATGGTGAAATAAGCGACGCAAGTCAGTTCTGACCCCTCCTAATCCGATAATGTTAATAATCAAGAAACCAACAAACTAACACAACACCTTATGCTTAAATCAATTCCGAAGACGCTGATTCTGGCTATGTGCGCGTCGGCTCCCGTTCTTGCCAACGGTGCCACACGTTCTCCGGAAGAGGCAAAGGATGTGGCTGCCGAGTTTTTCAAAGCAGAACACATCAACCGTCTTGCCGATAAGGATGCCCTCTCCCTGGTGCATGTGGTCAACAACGGCGCACTGAAGCCGGTCAGCTACGTGTTTAACGCCAACGATGGGAAAGGTTTCATAATCGTCTCTGCCGAGACTGAGGCGATTCCCGTAGTCGGCTACTCCGACACCAACATCTGGGATCTGGGTGCCATTCCTGCCGTAACGCAGACATTGCTTTCCGAACCGGTGTTTGAGAGCTACGCCCCCGTGAGACGTGCTACCCGTGCGGAAGCGCAGGAGAAAGTTCTTGAGACTCCGACATGGAGCCAGGAAGCCCCATTCAACAATAATATCCCCAACCGTCGCCTTACAGGTTGCGTAGGCGTGGCATTGGCTGAGATTATGAAATATCATAACACACCTGCCACACGTCCCGCCTCACTCGTCAATTCCGATGAAGCGACTACCTATGCGTGGGATAAGATGCGCATGGACAACTACCGCAGCGGCTACGATGAGGATGAGGCAAATGCTGTTGCCACCCTTGTGGCTGACGCGGCTATTGGTATCGGCACAGAGTTCAATCTGTCAAGCTCAAGCGCATTTGAGGTGAAGGTGCCTTATGCACTGACCTCGATGTTCGGCTACGATGCCGGAGTTTCCTATAAGAAACTTTCCGAAATCAAACAGAATGAATGGGTCGATATTCTCGTCAATGAGATTGATGCCGATCGCCCCGTACTCTTCAGCGGTCAGGATGTATCAGCCGGCCATGCTTTCGTATGCGATGGCTACAAAATAAAAACTGATGGCTCAATCGAGTTCCACTTCAACTGGGGCTGGGGCAAGTCTGCCAATGGCTTTTACAGTCCAGGTGCCTTTAATCCGGTGGTCAGCAAGTCACACAGCTACAACGACCTCCAGACTATCATCTACAACATCAAGCCCGCCTCCAACAATCTCGCTTGGTCGCCCATACACATCACCAACGATGAGAACCAGCCGGGTCTGACAATCGACGTGACCGACATATCCTCTGCCGACAGCTTCACATTGAGAGCCGGCACCCTGAAAAACATCTCCAACACCGATTTCTCAGGTCAGCTCTCGATAGCCCTCTTCGGCTCCGACGGCAAGATGAAAGTTCTCCTCAACGACGGCAGAAACTTCAATCTCATTGCCCTCCAGGTGATGCGCTATGTCGATTTCACAGGCAAGCTTCCCGCCGGTGCCTCTGTGGCTGCTGACGACGTGGTACGCCTCGTGACACGTGCCAACGGTGAGTCTGAATGGCTTCCCGTAGCCGGCGACCTCCTCGTTATGGGTGAGGCTCGCGCCAAGAACGGCACACTCCCCTGCTTCACCATCGACCTCCCCTCCACTTCAGACGACTATGAGGTGACAGCGGCTAACAACCAGGTGATCAAGGGACGCGACTATAGCTTCAAGGTTGTAGGTAAAAACGCCGAGAAAGTGATTACCGTTAAGTCTAACGGCTTTATCATTTCTCCCGACGCCAACAACAACTATCAGATCTCCAACGTGCTTGCCGACCAGAAGATCGACATCATTGTGCAGAACGCAGCCGACGTGGTTTCGAAGAGAGTGCTTTGGCTTACTGCCGGCAACCTCCAGAACCTCCTCGACGAGAACGAGACAGGCACAGTGAAAGACCTTACCCTCTTCGGCACGATGAACGCGAACGACTTCGCTTTCATCCGTGAGCGCATGAAGATCAACCGTCTTGATATTTCAAATGTGAACATCACAGCAAGCGGCTCGAACCCTGCAAATGCCATCCCGACGAAGGCATTCAAGGAGTATCGCTCACTTAACACTGTGATCCTGCCTAAGAACCTTAACACCTTCAAGAACGGCTGTTTCATGCAGACCGGACTTACATCTATCGAGATTCCGGCAAGCGTAGCCACATTTGAGTACAATGTATTCGCAGGCTGTAACCAGCTCCGTGAGGTAATCTACCGCCGCAGCTCTCCGGCTTGGGTAAACTGGTGTGTGTTCACTGCCACTCCGCAACAGCGCCTCGTGGTGCCTGTGGGAGCTACCGACACCTATAAGTCGAAAGAATACTGGCAAGACTTCAAAGAGATCGTGGAAGAGAATCCTGTAGAACCCGATCACTTCTACCTGACGGTGGCAGAGCAGAAGGGGCTGAAGTTCACTTCTATCACCGAAGGAACCGAGTTTGAAAAGGGTGCCAACTATGAGTTCCAGCTTGATACCGACAACTCCTTCGAAGACGCCGTAATGCAGGTATATGCCAACTCCACACGTCTCAACGCAGACGCTGAGGGAATCTACCGCACAACTGTCAACGGCAACACACTTATCCACGTTGAGTTCGTACAGCCCCAGCCCACTACAATCGACCAGACCTGGAAAATCACAGGTGATGTCGGTGGTATAGGTCTTGTGACTGACGTGGTGAATGTGCCTGTAGGCAAGAAATTCACCGTAAGGGCGAATGCCATCAAGGTGCCTAAGGGTGATGATGCCGCCAAGTTCTACGGCATGGTACTCACTGACAAGAACGGAGCCATCAAGGAGTTCATCTCTTCTATCGTAAGCAACTACTACAGCCGCGACGGTGAAAACCTGACCTACAATTTCAATTGTCAGGTGAAAGAGGCTCAGGTGAAGGAGGGCAACAAGATACGTCTTGCCACTTCCTACAACAAAAAGGACTGGCAGCTCGTGGCAGCTGAAGCCGACACCATCATCGACTGTCTTGAGGCAATCAACAATCCGGTGATCTATCACAACATCACCATGCCTGAAAGCGTCACAGGTGCGAGAATTGAGGGCAGCGCCTCTCAGGTGGTACGCGGTATGCCTTTCAACGTCAAGGCTTCTGCTATCAACCCTGCCCAGCGCGTGAATGTAGCCATCAACGGAGAGACTAAGGTTTCCAATGTTGCTATCGCAAATGTTTCTATTCCGGCAGTTCTTGAAGACCTCGACATCACCGTTACAGTGAAGGATGCCGATGCCGGTGACTATATGGTTTACAACATCCAGGAAGGACAGTTGGCTTCAAAACTCGCGGAATGTCCCGAGCGCGTCAAGCTCATCGGAACAATGTTTGTGAGCGATTTCGACGCACTCCGTGCCAATGCCGCCACTATCATCGACCTCGATATGGCAGACGTCACCATCAAGGGCGCAGCTATGACCGGCAATTCAATCCCTGAGAATGCTTTTGCTCCTACCAGCGCAAGCACAATCTCTGCACTTCGCACTATCATCCTCCCCAACAATCTCGAGCGCATCAGCAAGAATGCCTTCGCACGTTGCACACAGCTCACTGAAATCACCATCCCGGCTAATGTTAACTACATCGGCGACGGCGCTTTCTCTGCCTGTGTGAATCTGACCAAGATCATCGCCAAGCCCAAAGTGGCTCCTACTTGTGGCAGCACCTCCCCCTTCCCCTCCAAGCTTTCCACAATCACACTGGAAGTGCCCAAGGGTTCTGAGGAGAGCTACAGCGTGCCTTCTACATGGTGGGCTATGATTCCGCTCTACCAGGCACCTGCCGAGCATAAGGATTACTATTGGGTAAAGGTTGACAAGTCTCGCGTTGGAGTAGTTGACTACAATGGTGACCTCAACAGTATCGCTGTCGGTGCTGCGGATATGGAATTTGTACTTGAGCTTCCCAACTGTCAGCAATCAAGATTAAGGAAAGACTTCAGGACGTTCCTACGCCCGGGTGTAGCTTTCAAGCTCTACGATAACGGTGTGGATGTCTTTGCAAATTTGGGTGCATATCAATATCAAAGCTCACCTTATTATGTCTTCCCCAATCAGCATTGGAGCATGACGGCAGGTAGGCTTGGAATAAGATATCTCCATGGCAATACGTCCGGTCCTTGGATGCCTCAGAACCATGAGATTGATTTGTGGTTCTACTACTCCATCAACTTTGAGAATAAGGAGGGTGCCCAGGGCGTTGAGGCTCAAGTAGTCGAGGTGCCGGAAGGCTGCACCTGGGAGAATGTGGCAATGTCGCAGTTCGAATATAATGTGAAGAATTCGTATGGTAGCCTCGTTATGAATACTGAGGTTAAGCCGATTCTCTACCGCGAGGGTAGCGAGATTAAGTTCCAGCTCTCCAATGCGGCTCCCAAGACTGCACTCGTAGTCAACCTTATGACTAAGGTAATGACCAAAACAGGTGAGGAACCTGAGTACGAGGAAAGAGAGATGACTCTCGAAGCTAATAACGGTATCTATACTATCCCCGCTCTCGAAGGCGACACTTGGGTAAGAATCTCCGGCATTGCCAGCTACGATGAGGGAGATGTTATTCCTGCCAACGCCCTCAACTCTCTTAAGAAAGAGGATACCGAGACATTCACCGAACTTACTCTCGCCGGCGAAATGAATGAGAAGGACTTCGAGGTGATGCGTGAGAACTTCGGAGCTGTAGAGAATCTCGACCTCTCTCAGATCCAGAGCAGCACTATCCCTGCCAACGCATTTGTCGGCATGGAGAACCTTCACACCGTGGTTATATCTTCCACTGTCACTGAAATCGGTGAGGGTGCATTCCAGGGTTGTGAGAATATCGAGACCATAACTCTCCCCTCTGTGAACACTATCGGTGAAGGCGCATTCGAGGGTTGTACAAACCTCACAAGCCTGATTATCCCGGCAGCCGACAACGGCAGCGCAACCCGTGCAGGTGAGGCTAACGGCATTACAGCCGAATCATTTAAGGGTCTTAACCCCAACTGTCTCATCTATCTCGGATCACACAGCATCCCCAACTCCGATCATCTCAACATCATCCTCACTGAGAGCGGAACACGTGTGGCTGCATCCGACATCGAGCTCGACAGCGAGTATCCGTTTAATGCTCCTACAAGCTTCAACCTCGGCTCACATAAAATCTCCTACACTGCCCACATCCCCGGTAGCTTCGGAGCTGATATCGACGAGGGTTGGAGAGGCATTATGCTCCCCTTCACTCCTACCGCACATGAGTATGGCGTAGACTTCAAGGAGCGCCCCGGAAGCGGTCTGCAAATCGTTTCACTCGAAGCAGGTGCTGAGACTATGACAGCTGTAGATGTCGAGAAGCTTGAGGCAAACAAGCCTTACCTTGCTCATGTTGTGGCTCCCTTCGAGTCAGTGCCCGTAACCTTTATCGGTAAATCTCTTGTTACCCGTGCTGAAGAAGAGAATAACGGTGAGGAAACCAACGACAATGAGCAGACTGTGAAATATGACATTCCTGTCAGCCCCAACCCGGAGGACATCAAGATCGAGGGTAAGAACTACACTCTCTACGGCTCACTTGACGGTGAAACCGTACTTGGCGAATGTCTTGCCCTTAACGAGCTTGGCAGCAAGTTTGAGGCTTCGGATTCCATCAAGGTAGGTGCGTTCTCCGCATATATCTGTCTCAACTCCGGCGTTACAGCCAAGGAGTTCCCCGTAGGCGAACACGCTGTATGGGTTCAGGATCCATTCGGAGCTGCTACCCAGCTTTATCGCGGCGACAAGATCGAGCTTGCCTGCGACACCAAGAATGCTGTGATCTACTACACTACCGACGGTTCTGATCCTGCTGATGCCGAAGGCACAAGGATGATCTATTCCGCTCCGATTGACCTTGAAGGTGAAAGCGTTACCATAAATGCTATCGCAGAGCGCAAGGAGAACTTCTCTGACCCTGTTACACTCAACTTCCAGCTCAAGAAGGTAGACATCAACTACGACCTTGCCCAGAACTGGACATGGATCTCCCACAATATGGAAGAGAACGTGGCTGTGGCTGACTTCGCTGCCAACAACAGCGTAAGCCGTATACTTTCTCAGACTCAGGAAGCTGTACGCGACCCGAAACTCGGTCTCGTAGGTAATCTTAAGGAACTCGCTCCCGCCGTGGCTTACAAGGTATGTGTAGCCGACGCTGCCGGTGCCAAAGCCAATGTGGCAGGCTATGCCTTCAACCCGACAGCCACTGTCAAGCTCCACGCAGGTTGGAACTGGATCGGATGTCCTGTTGACGACGCAAGCCTCCTCATCTCCGACCTCCTCGCCAACGTAGAGGCTGAAGAGGGTGATATGATTGTAGGTCTTGAAGGTGTAGAGGCAGTAGATGCCGAGGGCAACTGGGCAGGTACACTCAGTCAGCTCACTTCCGGTGTCGGTTATATGTACTTCAGCAACTCCGAGAAGGAATTCACCTACAACATCGTTGCTGCCGATAAGGCTTCAGATGTGAAGGCTGCTCCTACAAGGACTTCCGACGATACTCCTTGGGAGGTAGACATCCACAAGTATCCTTCAGTGATGCCTATCACTGCCATCGCAGTTGACGCTGACGGCTTCGACGCTGACCTTGCCGACTACAAGATTGCCGCCTTCTGTGGCAACGAATGTCGCGGCATCGGTATGGTTGTGAACAATGTCCTGATAATCAATGTCCACGGTAACGCCGGCGACAACATTGTGTTCCACTTTATCGGCTCTGACAACCGTGAAATGATCACAGCTTCCGGACTCATATTCAAGGAAATGCCCGTAGGTAAGTTCTCCGATCCCTACACCATCACCCTCGACGCCGTGTCTTCAGTAGGCTCGATCGTGGTAGACGGTTATGAGATCGTCACAGCTGACGGCTCTATCGTAGTGAAGGGTGAACTTGCAGCCAACGCTTCTGTTGAGGTTTATGACCTTGCCGGCAACCGTCTTGCAGCCTCTTCAGCTGCCAACGGCACTGTGGCAATCGACGGTCTTGAACCGGGTGTACGCCTCATCGTGGTACGTAACGGTGCTGATGTTCTCAAGAGCAAGATAATGGTGAAATAACTTTCCCGTCCGATACGGAAACTCTTAAACAACACAAAGGCTCGGCTTATGAAAGTCGGGCCTTCGTGTTATTTATACTTTATGTCATAGCAAATAATTTCCCAAATTATATATACGCATAGCGAATTTTTTACTAATTTTGTGCCATAATAGAAAAAATCATTTCTTTCTTTAAATTTTTGAGGGCCTTAATCTGTCTTTTCCCTCTCATTAAGGAATCTTCAAAAAAATAAATTGTGACAGTTTACTCATCTTTTTGGTTATCTTCCTCAAACTCCTTCATAAACTTTGTCCCAGCTTATTTTTGCGATTTCCAAGCTGAAATAATTGAGTGTTCATATATAATTTTTTTAACTTAACCTTATTGAAATGATAAGAAGGAAATTTGATGTTAAGACAGTCGGTGCATTGCTCATAGCTATTATGACAGTGTGCCTGTCGGCATTTGCGGCAAATCGCTCGACAGATGCGTGGACGTTGAATCCCTCCGATTTTCGTTACGATATGGTGCTCTACTTCAGCATCGCTGCTCCGGGGTATGACAACCTCGACGAGTTTGAGGTGGGAGCATTTATCGACGACGAATGTCGTGGACTCGCGGAGAATGTTAAGTTGCCCGAGGGAGGCACGGGGCTGTATATGCGTATACGCAGCAACTCCACCGACCCCCAGGAGATCAGCTTCCTGATGCGTAACAAGCAGACAGGGAAGCTCTACCACCTCTCCCCCAAGAACGGCGACCCTATCGTATTCAAGTCGAATGAGATGGTAGGTATGCCTTCCGATCCCTATGTGATGTCTATCTTTTTCGATGTGAAGGCGTCAGCCGGCGAGAACGGTACTGTCGATTTCACCGATGGACTTTACCTCGGCGGGACGGAAATCAAGATTGTGGCTGTGGCAAACGAAGGCTATCACTTCGACAGCTGGAGCGACGGCAACACGGAGGCTGACCGTACCCTGACAGTCACAGGCGACCTCGACCTCACTGCAAGTTTCGCCCCCAACAGCTACACCGCTGAATTTAAGATAGGCGACGAGGTAATTGCCACCAAGACATTCCTCTATGGCGAAAATGTAGTAGCTCCCGAAGCTCCCGTCAAAGAGGGCTATTCCTTCACCGGCTGGATCGACCTGCCGGCGACTATGCCCGCTAAAGACATCGTGGTGACCGGCGACTATGCCGTGACCACATATAAGATTGTCTTCATGGACGGCGATAAGGAGATTGAGGCTAAGGAACTCAGTTTCGGTGCCGACATCACGGCTCCCGAGGCTCCCGCGAAAGAGGGCTATACCTTTACCGGTTGGAGTGAACTTCCCTCCACAATGCCCGCTCAGGATCTCGTGATCACTGCCAACTATACTGTCAACAACTATAAGGCAACATTCATCATCGGCGACGAAGTGGTTGAGACCAAGGAGATAGCCTACGGCTCACCCGTCACTGCTCCGGAGGCGGAAGAGAAACCGGGCTACACATTCTCAGGATGGGGCGAAGTGCCTGCCACTATGCCTGCCCACGACCTTGAGTTTAAGGGCAGCTATAGCATCAACACCTATAAGCTCACATTCATGGTAGACGACGTGGTGATTGAGGAGAGCGACCTGACTTACGGTGCGCCTATCGTAGCTCCTGCCATGCCTGATAAGGATGGTCAGAAATTTGTCGGTTGGCTCAACTTGGCTGAAACAATGCCCGCTGAGAATCTCACCATCTACGGCTCTTACGAGAAGACCAGCCGTCTGCTCACTTTCATGATCGACGACCAGATTTTCGAGGAGAGAGTGCTCCAGTATGGCGCGGAGATCACCCTGCCGGAGGTTCCTGCAAAGGAGGGCTATACTTTCTCAGGCTGGAGTGACGCACCTTCCACCATGCCCGATCAGGATCTTGTGATCACAGGCTCTTATAACATCAACAGCTATAAGCTCACCTTCATCATCGGCGACGAGACTGTTGAGACTAAGGATGTGGCTTACGGCTCTGACATCACCGCTCCCACAGCTCCCGCGAAGGAGGGCTACACATTTGAAGGTTGGGGTGATGTGCCGGCTACAATGCCCGCTAAGGACCTCGTGATCACTGCCAACTATTCAATCAATTCCTATCAGCTCACTTTCGTAATCGACGGCGAGACTGTTGAGACTAAGCAGGTGTTCTACGGTTCGAACATCGTCGCTCCCACTCCGGAGGAGAAGGTTGGCTATACATTCTCAGGCTGGGGCGAAGTGCCCGCTACAATGCCCGCGAAGGATCTCGTGATTTCAGCCGAGTATAAGGTTAATTCCTATAAGCTCACATTCATCATCGACGATGTGGTAGTTGAGGAGAAAGAGGTTGCCTTCGGTGCTGACATCGTGGCTCCCGCCACTCCCGACAAGGAGGGTCACAAGTTCCAGGGCTGGCTCAACCTCGTCTACACCATGCCGGCTTCCGACCTCACAATTTACGGCTCATATGAGAGAAACAGCCATCTGCTCACTTTCATGATCGACGACCAGGTGATTGAGGAGAAGGTCATGGCATTTGAGGCAGAGATTACGGCTCCGGAGGCTCCCGAGAAGGAGGGCTACACATTTGACGGTTGGGGCGTAGTGCCCGCTACGATGCCGGCTCACGACCTCATCATCAAGGGTTCTTACACCCTCAACATCTATAAGGTCAATTTCTTCCTCGGTGATGAGCTGCTTGAGACCAAGGAGGTGGCTTACGGTTCTGAGATCACTGCTCCCGAGGCTCCCG
>CAMWTL010000015.1 GCA_947177145.1 uncultured Porphyromonadaceae bacterium | reverse complement strand
TTATTTTCTGCGATTTACGATTACGTAGAGGATTATGGGAACTCCTACGATTGGGGTCAGGGCATTTATCGGTATTACCATGTTGTCCGGTAAGGTGCTGGCAACATTGCATAGGAGGGCTACTATCGCTCCGAACAGCATTGTGGAGGGAAGTAGTATCCAGTGATTATCTGTGCGGAATGTCAACCGGGAAATGTGCGGCACTGCCATACCGATAAAACTTACCGGTCCGCAATATGCCGTTATCACCGCTGTCAACAGACCTGTGGTGATAAGCAAGAAGTTTCGGGTCTTTTGCACATTCAATCCAAGATTCGAGGCATAATTATCACCGAGGAGGAGGAGATTAAGAGGCTTGGCAAGACCCATAGCCAACACCAAGCCGATAAAATTCAAGCTCCAGAACCATCCCAACCTATCTGATGTGACATCCGCAAAGCTACCCATTCCCCATAGCACATAACCTTGCACACCTTGTGCGGTAGAGACTGATGATAGAAGGGTTACGACTGACGATGTGAGATAGCCAATCATAATTCCTGTAATTAAAAGCAGCAAGTCACTTTTCACCAATGTAGAGAAGAACAAGAGAATACCGATAATAAGCATACTACCTGCCAATGCACCGACTATCACCGCTCCGTAACCGCCCCATTCATATCCTCCAATGCTTAATGCGCCACCTAAGAATAGCATTACAATTGCTACACCTAAGCTGGCACCGGAACTGATGCCCAATATTGAGGGTCCGGCAAGCGGATTCCTGAAAGCTGTCTGAAGCAGCAGACCTGCCACACCAAGACCGGCACCGGCTCCCAAGGCTGTCAAAGCCTGTGGCAAGCGACTTCCGGTGACGATAAAGTCAATAGCCTTATTGGTGCCATTTCCTAAAAGAGCTGCTATCACTTCGTCAGCCGCAATTGAAATGGCACCAAAAAACAGATTTGCTGCAAATAATGCTATGACAAGCAAAATCAATATGAGAAACTTAATTCGCATCCTTCAACTTCTCAAAGTATGTTTTTCCATTTCTGATTTCTATTTCAGGATGTATTATCCTAATCATATCTTGAAGCACCCATTGCGGATGGAAAGCCTGATCATCGAATAAATTTGTCTTTATGGTTTCACTTCCATATACATTGCCCTCTTTATAAGCTTTTAATAATCCGTAAAGAGGTTTTTCCTCTTTCAGACTTTTAAGCGATAAGGGGGTATTTGCATAACGTATAAACCATATGTCAGCCTCGCCACCCTCATAAGCAACTTTCTCAGGACTCAGTTGAACGCTTCCTGCCACATCATACGAATCAAAGGGATTTTTCCCACC
The DNA here is from genome assembly GCA_947177145.1 of uncultured Porphyromonadaceae bacterium. GTDB lineage: Bacteria > Bacteroidota > Bacteroidia > Bacteroidales > Muribaculaceae > Lepagella. The sequence goes on along the minus strand of CAMWTL010000015.1, from coordinate 24,419 downwards.
GGCATCATTTATTAGAATGCCTACCGTCGATTTACCTCCCGGCACACTCCAAGATTGACCATAAACCCTGTCGAACAAGACACCGGGTCTTGTGGTAGATTCTTTCGCAAGATTTTTTAATCTGTCATACTCAGACTCTGTAACCGTGAAAAGAGAGTCGGCTTCAGCAGCCTTACCATATAGCCGACCGTAGAATTTCATCCATTCCGCTCTTCCTAACGGAGATGCCTCCATATAGTCGGCACATTCCACAATAGGAATACCAACCTTGGTAATCTTAGCCTCCCCTCCTCCATTTTCGTAAGGTGACAATAGCACTGCATCCGGTGATAACTTAATGATACGTTCTACATTGGGAGACATACTATTGCCACAGTCATCTATCTTACCTGCCTGTAACCCGGTCTTTACCTTTTCATCCACAATATAGTCTTTATCACAGATTCCGGCAATAGCCTCTACCGCACCCAACTCCGAGATTAGGGAATTATGCACGGATGAATACACCACCGATTTCTCAAGAGGTACCGTTATGACTGTGGCATCTTCAAATCCTACCGGTATCTTCTCCCCATGGTCCAACAAGATAAGTCGCTGAAGGGTCTTTAATGTATCCCAAGGATTTCTTATTTCTACAAGTGAGAAGCCATCGTGGTCCTCCATCTTTATATTGGAGGCATATTTGAACTCGACAGGCTTACCGGTGGCAATGGCATTTGAGGAGCCGTCTTTGCAACCTTGCAAAAGTAGCAACCCCAATACCAAGAAAGAAAACGATATAATTGCTTTATTATTCATTGAAGAAGATTGCAGCAGGGCCTGAGCCGGTTTTGAATTTCTTGATCAGGTTTAAATCAGCACCATACGCGCAGGTCCATCCTGGTGCATCATAATCAGCAAACATCCCCGCAGGTTTCTCGTAGGTAGTGATTATGATATTTCCGGTCTTGGGATCTATTCCCACATTTGAGGGTGCCGGAGCATCGGCAAATGTAACAGGGGTCTTAACCCCAGTGCGAGTGTCAACTAACGTGTATGTTAAATTTGATCCTTCAGCCACATAGGGATTGTTGCCTATTAAGAGAGTCTGATTCCCGGCTGTGGCAACCGTGGCATCGGCAATCTTCTCCGCACTCTCGTCGCTTATCTTATACACAGCTGAGGATTCCATAAAGTAATCTCCCATACAGAGCAGGAAGAGATTTGAGCCGTCGCTCATAAATTTTGTCGGGTTCAAAGGTACAGTTATCACCTTCTCTTCGATAAATGGATTCAGCGTCACTACCGAAGCTGTTGTGCCATAAGGTTTGTTTTCCAAATAATTCATACCCTCAGAATTGGGTACATAGAGTTTACCTTGATGAAGGCACATTATATCCGGATTAGCACCGACCTTCGTTGTTGCTTCAATTTCACATTTCAACGTATCAAGACAGGCAACATAACCTTCGTATAATGATATGTAAACCTTTCCTCCGGTTGCCACCATTGATCTGGGTGATTTGCCGGTCGACGAATTCTGGAGGCTAATCTGCTGAATACTTTCGTAAGTGTTTCTATCAATTACCTCTATGGTTTGTGATTCTGAAGCTCCGACATAAATTTTTGATCCGTACACAACGCCACATTGCGGTGTGCTGCCCAAAGTGCGACCGTTGACAGTCTTAAACACACTATTTGCACTTTTCAGATTCTCAAGGTCTATCACATTCAGACTACCGTCAATGCCGGAGTAGGAATTGCCTTGATTAAGTATATAGACAACATCAGTAGGCAATGTAGGGCATATTACAGGAGTCTTCGGTTCATCGTTATTGTTACATGCCACTAACGCCATTAAAGGCAGACAACTAATTAAGCACTTTTCAAATTTACTCATACAGAATTTTAAGATTAGATCATATTGTGATTACGTCATACTATCTTTATCTGAAATTGAAGTCAATTCCTACTCGCCAAGATCTTCCGGGCATAGGATAACGGGCTACAATCTCATATTGCTTATTAAATAGGTTCAGAAGGTCAAGACGACCTTCAATTTCTACTCTCCGATAGCGGAAAGTCCTGAATATACCCAATCCGAACTCAGCAAAGCCGGCTATTCTCGTTTCCGGAAGATTACTGCTCGTAGTGAAGCGTTCACCGGTGGCAGTAGTGTGCAAGGCAACATTGACCCACGGATTAAGCCAAGAGATGGAGGCTGAACCGGAATTGCGAGGTATATATGCCACCTGCTTCATCCAGTCAGCACTCTCCTTTGAGGTGCGCGGCTCGGCACGTTGGAATGAATATGTACCGGTTAAAAGCAGTTGATGGTTATGATTTAGGTCAAAAGTGGAAGAGAGAGTCGCATCTATACCGAACACTCTCACTTTCCCGATGTTTGACATTCTCCAAACAAACATATTGTATGGCACGGCTACAATCTTGTTTTTCACAAAATTAACATAGCCATCTAACGTAGCAGAAAGCTCACTCAACCACGATGCGGGACTGCCCCCATAGGTCAGACCCAGATTTATTTGGTCAGTGATTTCCGGATTAAGATTTATGCTGCCGTAATGGTCAAAGTAAAGCTCATTGAAAGTGGGCAGACGAAATATATTCTTATAGGAGCCTCTTATATAAAAATCTGCCGCTGAGGGCTTATAGGAAAAGTTGACCGAAGGTGAAAGACGATACTCATCTTTTCCCGCCTCTCCCCTCTTGGCTCCATTAAGGTAAATGGAGTAAAGGGCACGAGCCATCACTGAGAAGTGGTTGGTCTTATATTTCAAAGCCAATGTCTGGAGAAGGGAGTTACGGTAAGGAGAGGTTGAAGTCGCGGAATTTGATGTGAGATTATTCCACATCCAGTCGACTGAATAATCGGCTGATAAGCCGCCACCGGGAAGGTAAAGTAAAGCCGCCGAAGCGTATGTTTCTCTTTGTATGTAATAATTATGGAGCATCCCGCCGGGATAGATGTCCTGTTGATCTTTATAGCGTGAGGATGCCCAATTGAATTTCGCATTGGCAAGCAGGGAAAGATAGGGGGAAATTCTGCCCTTGAATTGAGCCTGACCAAAGAAATTACGCTCCCTGAGATGCTCGTTGCTTTCACTGACATAGTATATCACCGGACCCGGAAGGTCACGTGAGTTGTCATAATAATATAACTTTCCGGATACCGTCTTACCTTTCCATTGCTTTCGGAAACTCATTTCCGTATGCCAGGAGTTCATAAGGGAGTGCTCACGTCGTTCCTTCGTGTAGACATTACCGTTTTTCAATGTGAAGGGATAATCATTGTCGGCATGAGTATATTCTCCGTTAATGGAGAAGGCGGTGCCCTCACCATCGGAATATTCCCATCTTAAATAAGGATTATAGAAACCAAACGAGCCGACTTTCATCTGTGCTCTCATGTTATTACCCTTTTCTTCCGTCACATCAGGCTTGAAAGAATCTATATAAAGCGAAGAAGCTGAGGCAGCCGCTCGCGCCGGAATAAAGAGATCATCATTGTCACCTGAAAAAAGCGATATACCGTTTATGTTGTTTAGGGAGTAACGTGAAAGGTCAATTTGACCGCTCTGACAGTCGCTCAATGCCACACCGTCGTATAGCACAGCCGTATGTTCACTTCCGAGCCCTCTAACCGACAAGGTTTTAAGTCCACCGTTGCCGCCGTAGTCCCTCAGAGTGACACCGGGCAGACGCCTTACGGCATCCGATATATCAGTTATCGCCCTTGTCTTGATCTCTTGGGCGGTAATGGCTTGCATAGGGGTAGCTGAGGTAGTTTCACGCGAAAGACTCTCCCCCTTCACCTGCACGTCGGGCAAGAGATTTACCACAGTGTCAGAAGAGGGGACAGATGCTGCCAAACACGAATTCACCTCGACCGCTGAGGCCGAGGTGAGAATAGACATTGATAAAGATATGATCAAATTAAGTTTTCTCATCCTCGAAGAAAAACAAATTTAAAACACAATTTAAAATTGCGTATGGGAAGATTATTCCCGAATGCGAAGGGTCGGACTATTGCCGTAGCGAGACTGTAGAGGAATTTCACCTCATTCCTTCTCATCATTCAAGTTTCAATTATTTATGAAGACCCGTTTGACATTGCAAAGTTAACAATTTTTATTTTTAGAATCTGTTTCTTCGATAATATTTTTTAAGGGAATAAAATGGTTTTATTCAACATTTTAATCTAATTATAAATTATCTTCTTACATTTATCAAGACAAATAACTTGTATAATTGGTAAAATGTTTGTAACTTTGCGTCATAATTAACAAAATGATATTTTAAAACTATAAACTTTAATTATGAGTTTGATTATCCCGGACCACTATAAACAAAAGCTCCTCCCCGAAACTACAGAAGTGGCCATCAAGATGATAAAGACAGAGTTTCAGAAGAAACTTTCCGACGCCTTGTCGTTAAGGCGAGTCACAGCCCCCTTATTTGTACTTTCAGGCACAGGCCTTAACGATGACCTGAACGGAGTAGAGCGTCCGGTGACATTCCCGGTAAAGGATCTGAATGAACGTAAAGCAGAGGTGGTTCATTCTCTCGCTAAATGGAAAAGAGCCAAACTCGGAGCCTATGACATTGCTCCCGGCTACGGCTTATATACGGATATGAACGCAATCCGAGCTGACGAGGAACTTGATAATCTCCATTCTCTATACGTTGACCAATGGGACTGGGAAAAGACAATCGAAGCAAAAGACCGCAATCTCACCTATCTCAAAGAGACAGTTAAGAAAATTTACAACGCAATCCGTGAGACTGAAAAAGTGGTCTATGAACGTTTTCCGCACATCACGCCCCGACTTCCTGAAGAGATAACTTTCATACATTCGGAGGATCTTCTGAAAGAATATCCAAATCTTTCTCCGCTTGAACGTGAATCGGAGGCTGCAAAGAAATATGGTGCGATTTTCCTTATCGGAATCGGAGCACCCCTCAGCGATGGCAAGCCACATGACGGACGAGCACCGGACTATGATGATTGGATCTCTGAAAATGAAGATGGCTATCAGGGTCTGAACGGAGATATACTCGTATGGGATTCTGTACTCGGTCGCTCATTCGAACTTTCATCTATGGGCATCCGTGTAAGTCCGGAATCATTGCGTCGTCAGCTTGAGGAAAGAGGTTGCACCGAGCGTGCCGAACTCAATTTCCACAAGCGCCTTCTCAACGGAGAGCTACCCTATTCTATAGGTGGTGGTATCGGTCAGAGCCGTCTATGTATGTTCTTGCTTCAGAAAGCCCATATCGGTGAGGTGCAGGCTTCAATTTGGCCCGAAGAGCAGATTGCCAAGTGCAAGGAAGCAGGCATACTACTGATGTAATTTCACTTAGATTTGCAATTTAGAAAAAATTTGCATAATTTTGCCAATCTAAATGGAAATTTGAAGACATGACCGTTGCTTAATCTCTGATTTTAGAAGCAGTCATGGTGTCTCTACAGGTAAGAAAATTATTATGGTGAACCAACTCAGAAGCTACGCCAGCACATTCGGTCGACGCATGGCGGGCGCTCGTGCTCTTTGGCGTGCTAACGGCATGAAAGAGGAACAGATGGGCAAACCCATTATCGCAGTAGTTAATTCTTTTACTCAATTTGTGCCGGGTCACACCCATCTCCATGAGATCGGTCAGATTGTTAAGAAAGAGATTGAGAAACTTGGATGCTTTGCAGCCGAATTCAACACTATAGCTATTGACGACGGTATTGCTATGGGTCATGATGGTATGTTATATTCACTTCCTTCACGTGACCTTATAGCTGATTCCGTAGAGTATATGGTCAATGCCCATAAAGCCGACGCAATGGTGTGCATAAGCAATTGCGATAAGGTCACTCCGGGTATGCTTATGGCTGCTATGCGTCTGAATATCCCTACGATATTCGTATCAGGCGGTCCGATGGAAGCCGGCGATGTGAATGGGAGAAAACTGGACCTTATTGATATAATGATTGACTCGGCTGACACTTCGGTGTCTGACGAGGAGGTTGAGGTGCTTGAGAAAGAGGGTTGCCCCACTTGCGGCAGCTGCTCAGGTATGTTTACTGCCAATTCCATGAACTCCTTGAATGAAGCCATCGGTCTTGCCCTTCCCGGCAACGGTACGATTCTCTCTACTCACGCCAACCGTATTGAACTATTTAAGGAGGCAGCCAAAAAGATTGTTGAAAACACCTATAAATATTATGTAGACGGCGACGATTCTGTTTTACCACGCAATATTGCCACCCGTGAAGCTATGCTCAATGCTATGACTCTTGACATTGCTATGGGTGGCAGCACAAATACAGTGCTTCATCTTCTTGCTGTGGCAAATGAAGCGGGTGCAGATTTCACTATGGCAGATATTGATATGCTTTCACGTAAGACTCCGGTGCTCTGCAAGGTTGCTCCTAATTCTCACTATCATATTGAAGATGTCAACCGTGCCGGTGGTATTCTATCAATTATGAAGGAATTAGCAGATAATAATCTCGTCAATACCACTGTCAAACGTGTCGACGGGCTTACTCTCGAAGAAGCAATCGACAAATATGCCATCGGTGGAAAAGACTATTCCGACAAAGCCGATATGCTTTGGCATTCCGCTCCCGGTCACCGCCATACCACTGTTATGGGTTCACAGGATAATAAATACAAAGAACTTGACACTGACCGCGAAAAAGGGTGTATCCGAGATTTCGAACACGCATATGTCAAAGATGGCGGTCTTGCTGTGCTCCGTGGAAACATAGCTCTCGATGGTTGTGTTGTCAAGACTGCGGGTGTGGATGAAAGCATCTTTAAGTTTTCCGGCCCTGCAAAGGTATTCCACAGTCAAGAGGAAGCCGTGGAGGGCATTCTCAAAGATAAAGTCAAAAGTGGTGACGTGGTTGTAATCACTTATGAAGGTCCGAAAGGCGGTCCCGGTATGCAGGAAATGCTCTACCCCACCAGCTATATCAAGAGCAAGCATCTTGGAAAAGAGTGTGCCCTTATTACCGACGGCAGATTCTCAGGCGGAACGTCAGGCTTGTCAATCGGCCACATATCACCGGAAGCAGCTTCCGGCGGAGCCATAGCCCTTGTGAAAGATGGCGACATAATCGACATAGATATACCTGCACGCACAATCAATGTACGCCTCACGGAAGAGGAGCTTAACCGACGCAGAGAGGAGGAAGAAGCCTTTGGTAAAGAGGCTTTCACACCGCGCAACCGCGATCGTGTGGTAAGCCGCGCCCTTAGAGCCTACGCTTCTGCGGTTACATCTGCCGACAAAGGTGGTGTGCGTTCCGATGTCTAAGACTGTGACACCAAATAATCGAAAAAAACCTATCTCTATAATATGAGTAATAAGATAACAGGTTCCGAAATCCTTATTCGTGCTCTTATCGACAATGGGGTTGATAAGGTTTTCGGGTATCCGGGTGGATCCATTATGCCGGTCTATGACAGGCTCTATGATTTCACCGACCGCCTCCATCATTACCTCGCACGCCACGAGCAGGGAGCTATCCACGCTGCTGAGGGCTTCGCCAGAGCCTCCGGCAAAACAGGTGTGGTCATAGCCACCTCCGGACCCGGCGCAATGAATCTCATCACCGGTCTCAATGATGCTCTTATGGATAGCACTCCTATTGTTGCTATCACCGGACAAGTGCAGTCGTCTTTACTTGGCAAGGATGCTTTCCAAGAGAGCGATGTCGTGAGTGTGACCCTCCCCGTCACAAAATGGGCTATCCAAGTGCGTCGCCCCGAAGATATTGCCCCGGCTCTTGCAAGAGCTTTCTATATAGCCAATTCAGGACGTCCCGGTCCTGTGGTGATCGACTTGGCGAAGGATGCCCAGACTGGATTAGCAGAATATCATTTTGAAAAATGCAATTTCATCCGCAGCTATGATCCATATCCGGAAATTCCCGATGCCGTCCTTGAGGAAGCCGCAAAGATAATAAATGAGGCGGAACGCCCTATGATTCTTGCCGGACATGGCATCACCATTGCCAAGGCTGAAAACGAACTCCTGCAATTTGCAGAGAAGGGAGACATTCCTGTAGGCTGCACTATGCTCGGACTGTCATCCATACCTACTCACCATCCTCTTAATAAAGGTATGCTTGGTATGCACGGCAATCTCGGTCCGAATATCAATACCAATAAGGCGGATGTGATAATTGCTGTTGGTATGCGCTTCGATGACCGTGTCACCGGTGATGTGAAGAAATATGCTCCAAATGCTAAAATCATACATATCGATATTGATTCAAGCGAATTTGACAAAACCATTAAAAGTCATCTTCACATTCACTCGGATGCAAAGACTGCCCTTTCCCAATTGCTCCCCTTTCTCAACTCCGCCACACACACCGATTGGTTAAATTCATTTGATTCTCATGCAGAGATCGAAGATGAGAGGGTTAAGGCTCGTGAGATTAATGCCTCTACCCCGGATGGCAAGATGCTTATGGGAGAGGTGGTGCATAAGGTAAGTAAAGCATTTGGAGATGAAGCTATCCTTGTCACCGACGTAGGTCAGAATCAAATGTTCTCAGTGAGATATTTCAGTTTCAAGAATCCGCGTAGCTGTATCACCTCCGGAGGTCTTGGCACTATGGGCTTTGGTCTGCCGGCAGCTATCGGTGCTAAGATTGCTGAACCGAATCGGGATGTAGTCCTCTTCATCGGTGACGGCGGTTTTCAGATGACAGTAGAGGAACTTGGTATGATTATGGAGTACGATGTGAAGGTGAAGATTGTGGTGCTAAACAATAATTTCCTTGGCAATGTGCGCCAGTGGCAACATCTCTTCTTCAAATCACGCTATAGCGCGACACCGATGAAAAATCCCGATTTTGTACGTCTTGCCGAAGCGTATGGTATAAAAGCAGAAGATGTGGCACATCGCGACCAACTTGCAGATGCTGTTGGTTGTATGGCAGCTTATGATGGAGCCTACATTCTTAATGTCAATATCGACGAGACGGATATGGTTTTCCCGATGACTCCGGGAGGTCACGGTGTGGATGAGATCCTGCTTAATTCAAAAGAATATTATAAACCGGTATAAGCAACCTGCGAAATGGATAATCAACTTTATACTATCTTAGTGTTCACGGAAAATCAGGTGAGCCTACTCCATCAGATCTCTATGATTTTCAGTCGCAGGTGTCTTAATATAGAAAGCCTTTCGGTGAGTGCCTGCTCCATTCCGGGTGTGCATAAATTCACAATCACCTGCAATAGCAACCGTGCTATGATGGAGCATGTAGTGAAACAGATTGAGAAGCGCATTGATGTCATCAAAGCTTTTCTACACACTGATGATGAAATTGTCTTTCAGGAGATAGCACTCTTTAAGGTGCCTACGGCAAGCGTACTTTCAAGCGACATAGAGGATATTGTGCGCGTAAATGGAGCAAGGGTTTTGGAGATACATCCCGAATACACAATTTTTGAAAAGACGGGACATACCATCGAAATCAAACAGCTTTTTGAAAAGCTTAAGCCCCTCGGTCTGCGTCAGTTTGTTCGCTCAGGCAGAATCGCAGTCACAAAAGCACCATCCGAATTAGTCGACGAATTTCTTGATCATCAAGAAGACCGTCGCCGTCGTCTCGCCGAAGAGAAATAATCCTCCTGTCTTATTCCGGAATAGTCCCGGCTATTCAGCTGTGACTCCGGAGTTAACATTTTGTAAAAAATAATTTCTAACAATAAATTAGTTATGGCAAAGCTTAAATTTGGTGAAGTTGAAGAAACTGTCATCACACGCGAAGAATTCCCTTTGGAGAAAGCTCGCGAAATCCTTAAAGACGAAACTATCGCCGTTATCGGCTACGGTGTTCAGGGACCCGGTCAGAGTCTCAATCTCCGTGATAACGGTTTCAATGTAATTGTTGGCCAGCGTGAGGGCAAGACCTATGATAAGGCTGTGGCTGATGGCTGGGTACCCGGTGAGACACTTTTCTCTATCGAGGAGGCTTGTGAAAAGGCTACTATCATAATGTGTCTTCTCTCTGATGCCGCTGTGCTTTCAGTATGGCCCACTATCAAGAAACACCTCACTGCCGGTAAGGCTCTCTATTTCTCTCACGGTTTCGCCATTGCTTGGCCTGATCGCACAGGAGTTGTTCCCCCCGCCGACGTTGACGTTATCCTTGTAGCTCCTAAAGGCTCAGGTACGTCTCTCCGTACAATGTTCCTTGAAGGCCGTGGTCTTAACTCCAGCTACGCAATCGAGCAGGACTACACCGGGCGTGCTCTTGACCGCACTCTTGCTCTTGCTATTGGCATTGGCTCCGGCTATATTTTCGAGACTACTTTCAAGCGCGAGGCTTATAGCGATCTTACCGGTGAGCGTGGTTCACTTATGGGTGCAATTCAGGGTCTTCTCCTTGCTCAGTATGAGGTGCTTCGTGAAAACGGTCATACCCCTTCTGAAGCTTTCAACGAAACAGTTGAGGAACTTACCCAATCACTTATGCCTCTCTTTGCTGCCAAAGGTATGGACTGGATGTATGCCAACTGCTCTACCACTGCCCAGCGTGGCGCACTCGATTGGATGGGTCCCTTCCACGATGCCATCAAGCCTGTAGTAGAGAAATTATATGCAAGTGTGGCTTGCGGTCAGGAGGCACAGAACTCAATCGACTCAAACTCCAAGCCTGACTATCGCGAGGGTCTTGAGAAAGAGCTCAAAGCACTCCGTGAGAGTGAAATGTGGCGTGCCGGTGCCGTGGTTCGCAACCTCCGTCCTGAAAATAACTAATTATACTTTAAAGAGAGACAGGATTAGCATTATGGACTTTCCTGTCTCTTTCTTTTTTACATAATTTTGTCCCTTTAATCTTTCTTCCATGAAAAAATTTCTTTTATCCATCTTCTCTTTAATGTTTTCATTAGTAGGATTGGCTCAACCTCCGGGCAATTTTCCTCCACCGGTCCAACCCGATTTCGCAAATTTGAATTATGCCGGTGATGATTTAGAAGCTCATACTCTCGATCTCTATATTCCAAAAGATGGGAATGACAAACATAAACTTATTGTCGTAATCTACGGAAGTGCATGGTTTGGTAATAATCTCAAGACAGCGGGATATATGGGAGTCGGTCAACCGCTCACCGATGCCGGCTTTGCGGTGGCAAGCATTAATCACCGTTCAAGCGGCGATGCAAAATATCCGGCACAGATCAACGACGTAAAGGGTGCTATCCGATATTTGAAAGCCAATGCTGAAAAATTAGGTATTGATACTACTTTTGTAGGCATTACAGGTTTTTCCTCCGGTGGTCATCTGTCGTCAATGGCAGGCGTAACCAATGGTATGAAGACACGCACCGTCGGAGCGACCACTATAGATATCGAAGGTAATGTAGGGGGTAATTTACAGCATAGTAGTGATGTCGATGCAGTCGTTGATTGGTTTGGACCTGTAGATATGGCACGCATGGAAAACTGTTCTACTGTAAAGGATGCCAATTCTCCTGAAGCCGCTTTAATTGGTGGTGCTCCTGCCGATAATCCGGAACTTATAGCATTAATCAGTCCGATAACCTATGTATCCGACTCCACTGCACCAATTCTTGTCATTCACGGTACTACTGATAATGTCGTTCCGTTCTGCCAAAGTCAATTCTTCTCCCAAGAACTTGCAAAAGCCGGAAAACTTGAAAAGTTAATAGCCGTAGAAAATGGGCAGCATGGACCCATAACATTCAATGAAGACACCTTCAAAGAAATGGTAGACTTCTTCACTCGCCAAGCCAATAAATAATCAACCATTTGAAGAATAATATTGACAGGCGATTGAGATATCGCCTGTCAATAACACTTAATATCACTTTTAATCCCTTGCCATTGTGCGTCCTTCATAATAGTTCACAAAAGCCTTATTTACAAGCCGTGTGCCACCGGGAGTTGGATAATCACCTGTAAAATACCAATCGCCAGGATGATTAGGGAGTGCCTTATGCATTGCCTCTACCGATTGGTATACAATCTCTACATCGGCTTTGACTTCCGGTGCTTTCAATAGTTCAGCAATTTTCATTGAGATCTCCTTATCAGTGAAAGGGGCATAGATTCCCTTTACATAGTTTTCAATCTTATCAGCCGGCATATTAAGGCTTTCCTTACACTGATGATAGACAGTATCAACAATATAGCCTAAGCCACGCTCTCTTAATAGAGACATGGCAGCCTTGAATGCAATAAATTCACCCATTCTCGACATATCTATGCCATAACAATCGGGATAGCGCACTTGAGGAGAACTCGAAACTATCACGATTTTTCCCGGATTCAAGCGGTCGAGTATCCTAAGAATAGATTGGCGCAACGTAGTGCCCCTCACAATACTATCGTCGATAACGACTAAATTGTCACCGGGCTTGATGGATCCATAGGTGATATCATAGACATGGGTAGCAAGATCGTCTCTCACAGAACTCTCTGCTATGAATGTACGCAATTTTATATCTTTAATTGCTACTTTCTCTCTACGGATTCTACGACGAAGCACATGAGCGATGTTGTCATCAGTAAGGTTCCCGGAGTTTGAGAGGGCTTGGATCTCATCAATCTTACTCTTAATGACATATTCTTCCAACCCGGCAATCATCCCATAGAAAGCCACCTCTGCGGTATTGGGAATAAAGGAAAAGACGGTATTGTCAATGTCATGATTTACGGCATTAAGCACCGGGTCTACAAGTTGTCGCCCCAGTCTTTTGCGTTCCAGATAAATATCTTTGTCTGACCCTCGTGAAAAATAGATACGTTCAAAGCTACATTTTGCATTGCTACCTTCAGGCAAGATCCTATCAATACGCATTGTGCCATCCCTATCTACCACCAAGGCTGTCCCCGGTTGAAGTTCCTTTACATCCTCAATAGCAAGATTAAAAGCGGTCTGGATAACGGGTCTTTCACTCGCCACTACAACGATTTCTTCGTCCTTGTAATAAAATGCCGGACGAATCCCATTCGGATCACGCATAGCCCACATATCGCCATTACCAACAATTCCGCATATGACGTATCCCCCGTCCCAGATAGGAGAGCATCGCTTCAACATATTTGCAACGTTGAGATCTCTGGCTATTGCATGAGAAAGTGCGAGTCCTTTAAGTCCGGAATCCTTATGAATCTTGTAGAGCCTTTCGTTTTCTCTGTCAAGAGCGTGACCAAGTTGCTCTAAAAGTATAAATGTATCGGCATACAAACGAGGATGCTGACCTTTCTCAATTATTGAATTGAAAATCTCGTCAACATTTGTCATATTAAAATTTCCGCATAGGAGCATATTCCGTGAACTCCAATTGTTGCGTCGCATGAAGGGATGCACATAGTTGATTCCGGAATGTCCGGTAGTGCTATAACGTAAATGTCCCATATAAACTTCCCCTACAAATGGCGCGTCAGCCAATGACTCACCCTGGCTCATAGAGTCATTTATACGTTGATGGGCAGCGGCAAAAATATCTGTTATCGCATCTGCTCCTTGTGCTCGCTCCCGGAATATATATTCATGTCCCGGAGCGACATCAAGCTTTACGCAACCGATTCCGGCAGCTTCTTGACCTCGATTATGTTCTTTCTCCATTATCAGATAGAGTTTATCGAGACCATAAAGTTCCGTGCCGTATTTCTCCTTATAGAATTTAAGAGGCTTAAGTAGACGAATCATCGCTACTCCACACTCATGCTTAATCAATTCCATCTTTCTTTTCCTGATATTTTATGGCAGCCTTTACGAAAGAGAGGAAAAGAGGATTCGGATGAAGCACCGTAGATTGATATTCAGGATGATATTGTGTGCCTACATACCATGACAGCGATGGAATTTCAATAACTTCCACCAGACCTGTCTCCGGATTCTCACCCACACATTTCATCCCTGCCCTTTCGAAACGATCAAGAAATTCGTTGTTAAATTCGAATCTATGGCGATGACGCTCCTTTATAATCTGCTGCCCATAAGCTTTAGCAGGGGTTGAATCCGGGTCAAGCCAACATTCATAAGCACCGAGCCGCATGCTGCCTCCCATATTCGACACACTCTTCTGCTCCTCCATCAGATCAATGACATTATAAGGAGTGTGTGGATCCATTTCTGTAGAATTGGCATCAGTAAGTCCTAACTCATTACGGGCAAATTCGATTACCATACATTGCATACCCAAACAAATTCCAAAGGTGGGTATATCGTTTTCCCGACACCATTTCAAGGCTATGAATTTTCCTTCAACACCTCTTTGCCCGAATCCGGGAGCGACCACAATTCCATCCATATCCGACAAACGCTCATCCACATTCTCCTCATTGAGTTTCTCGGAATGGATATACACGAGATTCAGCTTATGATGGCAGTAAGTGGCTGCTTGTATCAGCGATTCATTTATTGACTTGTAAGCATCCTGCAATTCCACATATTTTCCAACCAAGCCGATGGTGACTACTCTTGTGGAAGAATCGAGTTTTCTTAAAAATTCATTCCATGCCGCGTAGTCTGCCACACCTTTACTCTCTGTGCCGGTAAGTCTGAGCACAAGATCATCGAGATGCTGCTCATGCATCATCATAGGCACTTTATAGATTGAATTTGCATCAAGGCTCTGAATAACGGCATCAGGTGCTACGTTGCAGAATTGCGCCACTTTTCTTCGCATTGATGTCGGAATGTCTTTTTCAGTACGCAAGACAAGGATATCAGGCTGTATACCAATAGCTTGTAATTGCTTTACAGAATGTTGGGTCGGTTTGGTCTTAAGTTCTTTTGCCGCCTCAAGATAAGGTACATAAGTAAGATGAAGACTTAAAGCGTTTCTGCCCAATTCCCACTTTAATTGGCGCACAGCCTCCAAGAAAGGTGTTGACTCAATGTCGCCGACAGTTCCACCAATCTCGGTAATTACAAAGTCATACCGACCCTTTGTGCCCAAGCTCTTTATATTTCTCTTGATTTCATCAGTGATATGGGGAATAATTTGAATAGTCTTCCCAAGATAATCCCCTCTCCTCTCCTTGTTAATCACAGCCTGATAAATACGTCCGGCAGTGAGATTATTGTTCCGAGTAGTCTTAATATCGGTGAAGCGTTCGTAATGACCTAAGTCAAGATCTGCTTCATGTCCGTCTACAGTCACATAACATTCCCCATGCTCATAGGGATTCAAGGTGCCTGAATCAATGTTAATATAAGGATCGAACTTTTGGATGGTAACCCTATAACCTCTTGACAACAGAAGTCTTGCAAGCGAAGAGGAAATTATCCCCTTACCAAGGGAAGAAGCAACTCCTCCCGTAACGAATATGTATTTTGTTTCCACGGATAAATATTTGTTTGACCGGGACACAAAAGTAATAAAAAATTTTACACTCCGCTAATTTATTTGCGGAAAAATTCGATGAAAAATAATAAAAAGATTAATTTTGCAATATGAAGACTTTAGTATATATATGTATATTTGCCTTTCTTCTCCCTATAACAGGATGTAAAAATAATAAGCCCAAACCTCCGGAAAGGATTCCCGAGGCGGAGATAGCGGCTTATAAAGATGCTATAATCAAGATTTATCCATACATTGTGCTTGAGGACTCGGCATATCACATTACCCTTTCAAAAGAAGATGCGATGAATAATTTGCATGTGCCTGAAAAATATTATGACAGAATGGTGCAGGATTTGGAATACACCAACTACATCGTCAGAGAGGAATATAACAAAAAAGGCATTCCAATCGAAATGCCTGAGCCACTTTTAGACAGTGCTTACCTTCCGGAAGCAAACAATACTTTGAATAATGTAAAATAGAGTTAAGGCTACAGTAGCCTTAACTCTATTTTACATCATTTTGATTTTGATTATCCTTTAATACTTCTTGGTGGGATCGCAGGTAAGACCGACTCCAAGTTTATTAAATATCTTATGGTCCACTTCACCTAACATAACTGTACTGTGCATCTGGCAACCTTTCAACTCAGGCAATTGCTCCAAAGCTCGACGGCATTTGTCGTCTGTCGTGCTCAATACAGACAAAGCCACCAGCACCTCATCCGAATGTAAACGGGGATTATGGCCTCTCAGATATGTAAGCTTCGTATGCTGAATCGGCTCAATCATCTCCTGTGGTATGAGCTTGACATCATGATCAATACCTGCCAAGTGTTTTATAGCATTTAATATAAGTGCAGAGCTCGGACCAAGCAATTCACTTGTCTCAGCTGTGATGATTGTCCCGTCGGGCAGCTCAATTGCAGAACACGGTTTGCCACTCTTCTCAGCCCTGTCTCTTGCTGCCTGAATACACTTCCGATAAGACAAACCAATCTTTGCCTGCTTCAAGAGAAGTGCTATCTTATTAACCTCAGCATCATTACCTTCTCCTTGAGCAAGGTTATTGAGGGCAGTGAAGAAGCGACGGATTATTTCATTCTTGGAAGCAGTGCAGCAAACCTCATCGTTAGAGATACAGAAGCCCACCATATTAACACCCATATCTGTAGGCGATTTGTAAGGGTTCTCCCCGTAAATACCTTCAAAAAGAGCATTAAGAACCGGGAAAATATCTATATCACGGTTATAGTTTATAGCCGTCTTTCCATAAGCCTCAAGATGAAACGGGTCAATCATATTCACATCGTTCAAGTCAGCCGTAGCAGCCTCATATGCGATATTCACAGGATGCTTCAAAGGCAGGCTCCACACAGGGAAAGTTTCGAACTTTGCATAACCAGCCTCTACCCCACGCTTATTTTCATTGTATAGCTGACTTAGGCAAACTGCCATCTTGCCACTTCCGGGTCCGGGAGCGGTGACAATCACTAAGGGCCGTGTAGTCTTGATGTAATCATTGTGACCGAAGCCCTCGTCTGAAGCAATGAGATCAACATTGGATGGGTAGCCCTCTATGAGATAGTGATAGTAGACTGTCACTCCCATTCGCTCCAATTTCTTTCTGAATGCATCGGCACTGATTTGTCCGTTGTAGTGCGTGACGCAAACCGAGCTAACCAGGAAACCCAATTTCTGGAACTCATTACGAAGGCGCAACACATCTACATCGTAGGTGATACCAAGGTCACCACGAACCTTGTTTTTCTCAATGTCGAAAGCACTGATTACGATTACTATCTCTGCCTGGTCTTTGAGCTTCTGAAGCATTTTCAACTTACTGTCAGGCTGGAAACCTGGCAGCACTCTGCTTGCATGGTGGTCATCGAAAAGTTTGCCACCCAACTCAAGATAAAGTTTGTTGCCGAACTGAGCGATGCGCTCTTGAATATGTTCGGATTGTATCTTTAGATACTTGTCGTTGTCGAATCCGTATGTCATAACGGATTGCAAAGTTAGAAATTTTTTATGACTTTGCCAATCCTTTGGAAAATTTTATTTAATCCATTTCTCTCCCATCTCTCATTCAGATATCTCTAATCCTTTACAGCTCATAGAATTGAAGAGATGGTTCTCAGCTTATGAAAGTTGAAGCCTCGCCCTCTTCCCAACCGTCAGAGGTTTTTATTAATGTCAATTCCGGAACGTATATGAACCCCGGACGTTCAAAATCGAATGGGAAAATGAGTAATTCCCCATCTTTAAGCTCTATATACTGAAGGGAGAGTCGTTTATCCGCTCCCCCTTCTATAAGTGTCAGTTGACGTACTAAATACTTGATTCTATTCACTATTTTGTCTTTTTAACTGTGGATTGCACATTCTTTGCGGGTCTGGGCTTATTAGTGATAGGCTTCGGAGCCGCTGCCTCCTTTGGCATAGCTTTCTTTAACCCCGCCCCTCTTTTATCAGCTCTCGATTTAAGGGTACTGTCCCGACGCAACTCATTTGCTCGTTTAATCGAATCTCTTTGCAGTTCATTAACCTTGCGAATTGAGTCTGCGCGTAGCTCCCTCACCTTTTGTATTGAGTCCTGCCTCAAAGAATCAGCTACGGCTTTACGTCTTCTATCCTCTTGAGTGACCCTTACAGGATAACCATACTTTCTTTGAGAACGGAATCGCGCATATTCAAGGCTATCGTAGGGCAGGCGTCGCAATGCGATACTGTCGGCAAACAAAGGCATATTATCCTGTTTCTTTAAGCGCATAGTGCCATAAACACGTTGCACCCTCTTTCCCGTATCCGTCTGTAGCGCAAGCTCTATGTGCTGACGATTGGTAAAATAAGTATTCACCGCCTCAGAAGTCCCGTCATCATAGTCCACACCTAAAACACCCATAAGTGGTGCTGAGGTATTATTGATGTGCATGGTCCATTCCAACCTGTCGCCTCTGCCTAAATCCGGGTCTGACAAAGATATGATCCATCCATCATTGTTGCCCAAAGTAGAGATGATACCGTTCTTTCCGTACAACCAGAAATTATCCCCCTCCTTTTCCGCCAAATCGCTGTCGCTATCCTTCAATAACTTCTTTCGCTTATCTAAAAGTCGCTTGTCAACTTTTTCATATAACTCGGCATATTTATCGAGATTTCTGCCATACCAACCTAACGTAGTGTCGAGCTGTTCCTGCGTAACATTATGTTCCGCCAAGACAGACTTAGCCAATTCACGACGTTGTTCGCTGGGGTTGGGACCACTTAGTTGACTATTAGCGTAAGCTTCCGCCAATTTAAGGTCAACAATGAGATCAACCATCTCTCTTTCGCTTAAAACTTTTTCCTTCTGCTCCTTGCAGCCGGAAGCAAGCAAGCCGGAGAGAATCAGAATCCCTCCGGCTATTGCTTGAATATGCCGATTTCTTATACTTATCATTTAAGCTTAGAGTTATCATTACCCTCTTTTCGCGATTTGCCCACAAATTGGAAAGCCTTTGCGGCATCATTTGAAAAGAAGAATATTAGCAAAGCCACACCTATGCATATTGACGCATCGGCAATGTTGAAGATATATTGGAAGAACTCATAATTGCTTCCCCCAACAAAAGGTATCCACGTAGGCCAAGTAAAGCTGAAAAGCGGGAAATATAGCATGTCTACCACTTTCCCCTCAAACCAGCCTGCATAGCCGCCTCCTTCCGGGAAAAGGACAGCTACCTCAGGAGGCATCGGATTATTGAATATCTGACCGTAGAAAACACAGTCGAATATATTTCCTGCTGCTCCGGCTATTATCAAAGCCACCGCAACATAAAATCCGATACGAAGCCCTTCCACAGCCCTGATCCTAACCATAAACCAGATAAACAGCGCCACCGCAGCTATTCTGCCAACGGTCAACACTATCTTGTTCCATAGTTCAAGACCAAACGCCATGCCGTTGTTTTCTATGAATTTGATCTCCCACCAGTCGGCTATCGGGTATGACTCACCAAGATAAAAATGCGTCTTGACATAAATCTTGACAATCTGGTCGAATAATACCACTAACACACTAATGGTGATCACTGTCCAAATACGGCGGTCGATAACACTCTTATCGGAAGTGACCGACAGTATGTTACTATCATTCTCTGTGGAGGCCATCACCTTTTTGTTACTTTGGCAAAAGCCTCAACTCCATCGATTTCCAGATCCTTAAGGTCATCTCCGGCAAGATCTGCCTCAAGTTTGATTGAGTCGGCGAGCACCTGACTGGCAATGTAATCGCCGAATGCCTCTACCGCGTCTCTTATTTCAGGCACATCACTGAGCAAAACCTCAATCTTATCGGTAATCTTAAAGTCATTTCCCTTACGGATGTTCTGGATTCTGTTAATCAGTTCCCGTGCCATGCCCTCATTCTTTAATTCGGGGGTCACAGTCACGTCAAGAGCCACGGTGACATTGCCATCGTTAGCCACAAGCCAACCCGGCACATCCTCCGGAATCACCTCAACGTCTTCAAGAGTCACGACAGGTTCACCGGGAAGAGCTGCAAATTTAAACTCGCCCTCTTTCTCCAATGTGGCAATATCCTTCTGGCTCATCTCTGTGATTGCCTTGCCAAGCTGCTTCATTATCTTGCCGTATTTCGGGCCAAGTTTCTTGAAATCAGCCTTGACACGTTTCACAAGCCCACTCTCCTCGTTATCAACCAATTTCAGTTCCTTGATATTGAGCTCAGCCTTGATGAGATCTTCAAGTGCCTCTATGGCATGCCTCTGTTTAGCATCCACAACCGGAATCAAAAGTGTCTGAAGCGGCTGACGCACTTTCAGATTAACTTTTCGACGTAAAGCCAAAACATTGGAAGTGATAATCTGAGCCAGACGCATACGCTCCTCCAAATCACCGTCAATCAATGCCGGATCTGAAACCGGGAACTCCGCAGTATGGACTGACGCATAACCGTTACCCTCAAGTGAAGGTTCAACCAAGTCGGTATACAGTCTGTCGGAATAGAAAGGAGCGAATGGAGCCATCAACAGAGCCACAGTTTTAAGACAAGTGTATAGCGTCTGGTATGCCGAGAGTTTATCTGCATCCATTTCCCCAGCCCAGAAACGCTTGCGGTTGAGACGCACATACCAGTTACTGAGATTGTCATTTACGAAATCCTCTATTGCACGGGCTGCTTTTGTAGGCTCATAATCATCAAGGGCTTCTGTCACCTCTTTTACAAGTGTGTTGAGAAGAGACAGAATCCAACGGTCAATCTCCGGACGCTCCGAAGTAGGCACCTCTGCCTCGGCACCTGTGAAACCGTCAACATTGGCATATTGAGCAAAGAATTTATAGGTATTATAGAGAGTAGCAAAAAGTTTTCTGCTCACCTCTCCCACTCCATTCTCATCATATTTCAGGTTATCCCATGGTGAAGAGTTAGAGATCATATACCAACGCACGGGGTCGCTTCCGAAACGCTCGATATTATCGAAGGGGTCAATGGCATTGCCCAATCTCTTCGACATCTTGTTGCCTTTCTTATCGAGAACAAGACCGTTAGAAATTACTGCCTTATAAGCCACCGAATCAAACACCATTCCGGCAATGGCGTGCAATGTGAAGAACCATCCTCTTGTCTGGTCAACACCTTCGGCAATGAAATCGGCAGGATAAACCTCCTTCGAATCCAGTATTTCCTTATTCTCGAAAGGATAATGAATCTGAGCATATGGCATAGAGCCGGAATCAAACCATACATCGATCAGATCAAGCTCCCTCTTCATAGGTTTGCCGGATGCAGACACCAAAATCACATCGTCAACATAAGGACGGTGCATATCTATCTTATCATAGTTCTCCTGAGAGTAATCACCCGGCACAAAACCTTTCTCTTTCAAAGGATTCTTTTCCATTACCCCGGCTGCCACAGACTTCTCAATTTCATTGTAAAGCTGCTCATAGCTGGTGATGATAATCTCCTCACGTCCGTCCTCACTTCTCCAGATCGGCAAAGGAGTGCCCCAATAGCGACTGCGGGAGAGGTTCCAATCCTGAAGGTTTTCGAGCCATTTGCCAAAGCGACCACTACCGGTTGATGCAGGTTTCCACTTTATCTCACTGTTAAGTTCGATAAGACGGTCGCGGGCAGCGGTGGAACGGATAAACCAGCTGTCAAGCGGATAGTATAAAACGGGTTTATCTGTGCGCCAGCAATGCGGATAATTGTGGACATGCTTTTCGATGCGGAAAGCCTCACCAGCCTTCTTCATCTCCATACAAAGCACAATGTTGAGGTCTTCAGCCTTCTCCGAAGCTTTCTCGTCCCATTTGCCATCAATAGTAAACTGAGGGTCATAGGCATTTTTAACCCAATCGCCGGCGTGGCGCTTGTATTCCTCAACATTTACACAACGCTCTACAAATTCGGGAGCAAGCTCATCAAGTGTATAGTATTTTCCGGTAAGATCCACCATTGGGCGGGTCTCCCCTCTCTTATTAATAAGGTATAAAGGAGGAATACCGGCAGCCTTGGCAACTTTGGCGTCGTCCGCACCAAATGTGGGGGCGATATGTACGATACCTGTACCATCATCCGTAGTCACATAGTCACCGGGTATGACTCTGAACGCCTCCTCTGAAATCTCTACGAATTTATCGTTGCCACATTCAAATACCTTATCCGGATGTGAGGCTGCATAAGCTTTCACATAGTCAGCGCTCAAATCATCAAGTTTCTCCGTAGGTTTCACCCAAGGCATAAGCTGACCATAATGGATACCAACCAATTCGGAACCTTTCCATTTTCCCACTTTACGGTAAGGTACAACCTTATCGCCCGGCTTATAGGTATCCATATCGGCTTCGGCACCCTCTTTCTTAAAGTAAGAATCCACCAATACCTCTGCCATAACTACGGTGATCTTATCACCTGTATATGGATTATAAGTACGGAGTGCTACATAATCAAATGAAGGACCGACACACAATGCAGTGTTTGAAGGAAGAGTCCAGGGCGTAGTGGTCCATGCCATAAAGCAAGGTTCGCCCCATCCGGTCATCTCCTCTTTCGGGTCGGTAATCTTGAAAAGTGCCGTAGCAGTAGTATCTTTCACATCACGGTAGCAACCGGGTTGGTTAAGCTCGTGGGAACTTAGACCCGTACCTGCGGCAGGAGAATAAGGCTGAATTGTGTAACCCTTATAGAGATAGCCCCTCTCATAGAGCTGACCCAAGAGCCACCATATACTCTCGATATATTTGTTGTCGTAGGTGATATAAGGATGTTCAAGGTCAACCCAATAACCCATCTTGTGGGTAAGGTCGGTCCATTCCTTGGTATACTTCATCACCTCACGGCGACAAGCTGCATTATACTCGTCTACAGAAATCTTCTTTCCAATATCCTCCTTAGTGATTCCAAGGCTCTTTTCCACTCCGAGTTCCACAGGAAGTCCGTGAGTGTCCCAGCCTGCCTTTCTCTTCACATGGAATCCTTTCATTGTCTTATACCGGCACACTATATCTTTGATGGTGCGAGCCATGACATGATGGATACCCGGCATACCGTTAGCTGACGGAGGACCCTCATAAAATACAAATGTAGGACATCCCTCGCGCTCCTTCATCGAAGCCTCGAAAAGGGAATGTTCATCCCAGGTCTGAAGCATCTCCTTATTGATGTCGGAAAGATTAAGCTGCTTACTGTATTCTTTGAATTTCTTACTCATTGATTTTTGATATTGTTGGGAAGATTGTTCAGTTTTTTCTCATTTTTGACCCTTTAAGACCTTTTATTCCTCCGCCTTTCATACCTCCACCCATAGCAAAGATATTGGCATCATATGTAAAGGTCTTACGGTCAGACTCTCTTTTACGTTTCAGAGCCAACGCCACAAGTTTATCCATAAGTTGGGAAAAGCTGATGCCGCTTTCCTCCCATAGATAATATGACAAGCTACCCGGAATAGTATTGATTTCGTTGACGTATATCTTATTATCCTTACGGTCAACCATAACATCAATTCGGCTCACACCATGACACGAAAGAACTCTAAAAGTCTCACCCGCCATAGTGCGTATAGCCTCACTCATCTCCTCGGGAATATCTGCCGGGATCCTTTTCTCGCTCGCCTGCATACCGGCTTTGGCACCTCCACCATATTTCTCGTCATAAGAGAGGAAATCGCCCTTTGAGATCGGCTCCTCACATACGCTGCTCTGATGATCATCGGCATCGCCTAAGACGGAGCAATTTATCTCCATCATGTCCTCGATCATATGCTCAACTATGATTCTCTGGGAGAATTTCTCTGCATTGTCTACCTTCTCTATAAGACTTTGGCGATCGGTGGCTTTGCCAATACCGACACTCGAACCGAGATTAGCAGGCTTCACAATAACCGGATAACCTAACTTGCTTTCAATCTTTTCTATGATTGCATCTCTTTTTGCGCCCCACTCCTTATCGGTAAACCATACGTAGTCAACCACAGGAATATCCTCAGCTCTCAAGATCATCTTCATTGTAATCTTGTCCATGCCGTTGGCACTCGACAATGTGTCACACCCGGCAAACGGGATGCCGATTGTCTCAAGTAAGCCTTCAAACATTCCATCTTCTCCATGCGAACCATGAAGTACAGGTATTGCAACATGAAGCTCTTCGTAGACGGGATTCTTCTTACTGAATAGTCCTCCTCCGGGGTTAGCTCTATATAGCTTGAAGTCACCATACTCCGGCCTCATATACACTTCCTCACATTGCGCCTCAAGATTTTTCATATCCTTATAGTTGGTAATGTCAAGAAGTTGGGGACCTGTCACCCATCGCCCCTGTTTCGTAATATAGATGGGTATGATATTATATTTTGACCGATCAAACGCATTTATCGCCTGCAAGGCGGAAATGACTGAAATCTCATGTTCTACCGACCTGCCGCCGAAGAACACAGCTACGTTAGTCTTCATATCAACTTTTATTCATCATTATGAGCCGTTTTAGCTGCTATCTGGATGCAGTTAGAACGACTTTTTAATTTCAAACTGCAAATTTAACATAACGTCGCGGAAAAAACAAATTTTCC
>CAMWTL010000014.1 GCA_947177145.1 uncultured Porphyromonadaceae bacterium | reverse complement strand
GTTTTCGCCCTCTACAATTTCCATTGCCTTATGGTAAAGATCAGCCACAGGGGTGTCCGGAAGTCCAATCTTCTCACATTTACGTAGAATATCAATGGAGCATTGATGAGCTTTGCGTGCGAACTCAGGTATTTCACCCACTGCCCAGACACGTGTCATATCGGTCTGATAACCGTTGAATGAGCCGTTCATATCCACCATGACGGTCTGCCCGCGCTTGAGAGTGGTTCCGTTTGCCCCTTCCGGAAGAGAGGGATCTATTCCCGAGCCTCCCATAGTATAGTCAAACGGACTGGGATTATCCGCATTGTCGCCTGCAATCACTGAGCCAAGATTAATGTCCATAAGGTTGCCGGATGTGCGCACATAGCCAAGACATCCCTCAAGACGAAGAATCTTCTCTATCTCAATCTGAAACTCCAGATCTGTCATATTCTCCTTATAGCAGCGCGTAATGCGACGATAGGCTTCAGACTGGTGGACACCATCTTCACGCATCTTAGTCAATTCCAAGGGTGTCTTGACCATACGTGCGAGTCTTAAAGGTACAGAGCCATTCTTGGCTTCGGCATCCGGAAAAAGAGCTTTGAGACGCTCCACATCAGAATAGGATAGATCATCGAATTCATACCCTACGGATTTTGGGATTTCTCTTCCGAGTTGCTTAAGAGAGGCAGGAATGTTTTCCGGCTTACGTATCTTAACTATATCCTCTTCGGGATCAAATATATCGGGTTTGATAAGAAACCATATGGGCTTTTCATCCTTGTGAATATACACGTAGCCCTTGAAGACACGGGCTGTTGTATAAAAAAGATTGGATGTTGTAGCTACTATGAGCGCCTCCATATTGTGGTGGCTCATATGACGTTTTATTGAATCAATACGTAGTGACAAATCGTCACGTATTTCGTTTGGGATTAGTTTCATAATTTCTACCAAAATAAATATTTAGCCCTTGTCTGATTTGCAAGCACTAACCCGACCGATTTGATACCTGCGGTGGCTTCCGTGGGCAAAGGAGATGACAATGAGAGGGTGTAACCTTCAGGTATACGGTAGCTCCTCCTTATAGTGTCGGTCATCTCATTGATACCATATCTACTTTTACCCAAAGGAGTGCCTTCATCGTCGAAAAGGGGGATCTCTATACGCACCGAGTCGGGCTGGTCTTGAATCAGAGAGAACTGCTCTATATTAAATATAACACTTTGGGAGGGGCAGTTGTTGGTATATCTCACTGTAATCACCACATCATACACTCCTGAGAGATTGAGGGTGCTGTCAGGAGAAAAAGGGGAGAATTCATATACCCAACCGGTGGGCATACCCTCATTGCCGATATTAGTGAAGCCGGAATAGTCAGCCGTTTTAATTTGGCTGCATCCCGGCAACATTATTATCATAGCAGCTAAAAGAAAGGATGAATATTTCATTCTCCATTACCACCCTCCTTGTGGTCTTGTGGGCGGTTAGGCTTCTTCTTTTGAGGCTGTCGTGGGTTATTCTGGTGATTACGTGCCTGCTTCTTTTGAGGCGGTTGCGCATCCTGACGCTGCGGTTTTTGACGCTGCTGCGGCTGTGGGGGAGCGGGAGGTGCCGAAGGTTCCGGATTGTCGGAACCCTTTTTCTTTTTCTTCTTTTTCTTCTTGTTCTTATCGAAGCGAGTGAGGCTATCCTGACCTATGATATCGCCATATTCGCTCGGACGCTCCTCCTCTTCCTCATTGTCGAGAGAATCAACCTTTATGCCCTGTTTGTTCAAGGCTATGATTTCAAAGGCTCGTCTGACATCGATTGTGACAAGATTAGCCGGGATATTCTTATCTGTGGAATAAGTGACTTTACGCGAAAGTATATCCGGCTTAAAATAGTAGTATAAGCCATCCTTTGTCTCAAGCACCACATCTTTGGCAGGAAACTGTTTGTGTGCCTCCGCATATGTGTCAACCTCGAAATTAAGGCAGCATTTCAGCTTGGCACACTGTCCGGCGAGCTTCTGAGGATTCATAGATAAATCTTGCAGACGGGCGCTTCCGGTGCCGACAGACACAAACTTACTCATCCAAGAGGAACAGCATAGCGGACGTCCACAAGGACCGATACCTCCGATACGCCCGGCTTCCTGACGTGCGCCGATCTGTTTCATCTCAATCCTTACCTTGAAAGTTTCTGCAAGGATACGAATCAATTTGCGGAAATCGACACGCTCGTCGGCTATATAATAGAATATGGCTTTTCCTCCGTCGCCCTGATATTCCACATCGCCGATTTTCATAGCCAAACCTAATTCCTCGGCTATTGCGCGGGCACGTATCATCGTAGAATGTTCCTTCGCTCGGGCTTCCTCAAACTTTTCGATGTCGGATGTGCGGGCAATGCGAAACACCTTCTTAAGGTCGGTGGCGGATTTGATTCCGGCTTTTTTCATCTGAAGGGCTACCAATGGCCCTACCATCGTCACCCGACCGATGTCGTGGCCCGGAGATGCCTCCACAGCCACAATATCGCCGATTTTGAGATCCAATCCGGTAGGATTGGTATAGAATCCTATTCGGGTGTTTTTAAAGAGCACTTCCACAACACCCGTATTGTCAGTTACGGGTATATCGGAAAGCCAGTCGGTAGCAAGCAGCTTGCCACGAGGTTCACGGCGAGAGCAGCCTAAGCAGGAGCCGGATCTCCTGCAGCCGGAACACGCGCTTGAAAAAACACCTCTGTCTTTATCGTCCATATAAATGTCAAAAGGAAGAGTGAGGGGTTATTTTGCAAATGCCACAGCGCGAGTCTCGCGGATCACGGTAATCTTGACCTGACCGGGATAAGTCATCTCATCTTGGATCTTACGTGCTATTTCATTCGACAGCTTATCGGTTTCCTCATCGGTAATCTTATCGGCTCCTACAATTACGCGCAGCTCACGACCTGCCTGGATAGCATAAGTCTTAAGCACGCCGGGATAGGAGAGGGCAATCTGTTCAAGATCGTTAAGACGCTTGATGTATGCCTCGACAATTTCCCTGCGGGCACCGGGACGCGCACCGGATATGGCATCGCATACCTGCACGATAGGAGCAAGGAGTGAAGTCTGTTCCACCTCATCGTGGTGGGCACCGATAGCGTTGCATATCTCAGGTTTCTCCTTGAATTTCTCAGCGAGCTTCATGCCGAGGAGTGCGTGCGGAAGTTCCGGTTCGTCATCGGGCACCTTGCCTATGTCGTGGAGCAGACCCGCACGACGTGCCTTCTTAGGATTGAGCCCAAGCTCAGATGCCATGACAGCACACAGGTTAGCCGTCTCACGGGAGTGCTGCAAGAGATTCTGTCCGTAGGAGGAACGATATTTCATTTTACCTACCATACGAATAAGTTCCGGGTGCAGCCCATGGATTCCAAGGTCGATAGCGGTACGTTTACCCGTCTCGATGATTTCTTCCTCCACTTGACGTCTTACCTTTGCCACCACTTCCTCAATACGGGCAGGATGTATTCTGCCGTCTACCACAAGCTGGTGAAGGGCAAGGCGGGCAATCTCTCTGCGCACCGGATCAAAACCGCTCAGCACAATGGCTTCCGGAGTATCATCTACAATTATCTCAATGCCGGTGGCTGCCTCAAGGGCACGTATATTACGTCCCTCGCGTCCTATGATACGTCCTTTGATTTCATCATTGTCAATATGGAACACTGTGACGGAGTTTTCCACGGCAGCTTCCGTAGCCACTCTCTGTATAGATTGAATCACAATCTTTTTAGCTTCTTTGGAGGCTGTAAGCTTAGCATCGTCCATGATGTCGTTGATATAGCCGGCTGCTGCAGTCTTGGCTTCATCCTTGAGCGATTCCACAAGTTTTTCCCTTGCCTCGTCGGCAGAAAGTCCGGAGATGCGTTCAAGCTCGTCCTGTGCCTGACGCTGAAGATGTTCCACCTGTTCGTGACGTGCATTGATATTCTCCTCGCGGGAATCAAGAGTAGCCTTGACCGAATCAAGTTCTTTTTTGCGACGTGCAAGTTCACCTTGCTGCTGATTGAGCTGTTGTTCTCTTTGGCGAGCCCTTGCTTCTGATGCTTGGGCTTTCTGCACCTTCTGGGTGGCTGTGCGCTCGGCGTCTGAGAGGATCTTCATCTCCTCTTCCTTCGCTTTGAGTATTTTCTTCTCCTTAATGATATCGGCTTCTCTTTTGGCATCTTCCAAGATGATATTTGCCGACGATCGGGCATTCTTCTTAGCAATAACCATAGCGGCGATGTAACCTGCAGCGGCAGCGGCTATAGCTATTATAATCCATATTGTTGTGTTCATTTTATCAATAAATACTAATTCTTATGGTATGTTAATAAAGGTATTATAGTTAAACGTGTTAATTGTTCTATATAGCGTAATGCCAATGCCATAAAGGACATCGGCGAGTGAACACAGACAAGTGGTATCAGGCTGCAGGGGGATAAATACGAGACAGACAAATAGGAAATGAAAGGGGCAGACCGCCAGAAGATTCAATCGTGGGAATCAGCATCATTACGCAGAATGGCGCTGAGCTGTGTGTCGACCTCTTCAGCCACACGTGTCGCTTCCTTATGACGGTTAAACAAATCCTGATAATAGTAGGCTATCTGATAGGCTACCATCGCGAGGATTTCTCTGTCGGAGCGTTTTGGATATTGCAGCTTAAATTCCTTGAACTTGTCAGCGGCAATCTTTTCAGCGTCGCGCACGGCATTCTGGCGATTAAAATCGACTGTGAGCGTAAGATGCTCACCGCCTATATTTAGAATCATTTTAACTTTGTCGGTATCGTTCATCGTCATTCCTCCTTGAGCATAGAGATGCAGGTGTCGATGGTTCGAATCAATCGGGCAATTCGGCGCCGCGTACTTATAATAGTGTCGGGAGAGTCTGCCAAACGGTGAGACATCGTTAGGAATTCCACGTCCCTGCGGGTTACTTCAAGATTCTTACGACACTCTTCAAGCTCTTGGCGGAGGTCGGAGTTCTCTTCCTCAAGCACGGCTATGCGGGCGTAAAGAGTTCGGTTTAGCTCACCGAGAGCCGTTGCTTTGTCAGAGATTGACTGTAAGAGTGTAGTAAGGGGAAGTGCCATCACTGCCTAATTTTTTACAAAAGTAACACCTTTGATTGAATTAACCAAATTTTTTTGGAGCAGAAGCATCTCTGAAATGCGCTTTTTAGGACATGGGTTGAATTTTATATTGCCAAACCATAGCTCGCCATAAGATTTATGAAGATTCCCGATTGATAAAATGTGGTGAAATATGACATTAAAAATAAACGAGAGACCCCAAGAGCCTCTCGTTAGAATAATGTGGATAAACAAATTTGATATGCAACAGCCCCGGGGACATCTTAATACCAGTCTATGCCATTGACAGTGGAGGAACGCTGGTCATATTTCAGGTCTTTGAGAAGTGAAGACTTCACTGCGATATGGAAATTGTAGGATTTATAAGGACCCACAGGCACTATTGATGCTGACATTGTGAAGCAGTGGAGGTCGCGTGATACAGAGCAGTTCATATACGCTATCTTCTTAAGATCGAAATTGTAAGAAGCGGAGAAGGAGAAGTTCCAGTTGGTGGTGGGACGTATATTCCCGGAGAAAGAGAGGTTCTGGGTCCATTTCCCCTTATATTCCAACTTCTTCTTATCAAACGCGCCGTAGCCGTAGTTGACTGAATAGTTAAAGGTAAGGCTCCAGGGACATTCCCATTTTGCATATCCGTCGGCATCGGCTGTGGCTTGCTGGGCACGTGCGTCACGTCTCCGTTGATTCCTGAGGTCACGCTCGTTGAAGTTATCGGCTTCGAAGCCATCTGTTCCGTCAAACGGCGTTTCGTCTTCCTCATCATCCGGATCTCCGTTTCTTCCGACACCCTTCTTTTCGGTCTCTTTCTTTTTCTTGAAAGTCTGATTATTGAAAGTGTAGGAGAAAGAGGTTCCGGTTGACGACAGTCGCGCCCAGCCCTTTCCTGCCTGAAGACGGGTCTTATTGATCTTAACCGGTGAGCCGGAGGGCGAGAGGGCATAGCAATAAGGGTCCCAGGTAGCGGATAGGTTAAGGTTGAAATTCTTCACAAGACGTAGAAGAATAGAAGTATTGATGTTACTCCAGTTCATTGAGTCGGCTGCGAAGTTATAGCTTTGGCTGACGGACAGATTCTCAATCAAAGAAATTTTCTTTACCCCTGTGGAATCGGCATCACTCTTCACTTTCATCTCCAAATTGTTGGCGAGACTGACACTGACAACACCCGACTTACCCTGACTAGTGGAGCCGAAAAGACCGTGGGAGAAGTAGTTGTACTTACGTTTCTGTGGTACTCCCTGATTGTCAATATAGTCATACGAGCCCCATGAACCCCACATCGGGTCGCTGAAGTCAGGCGAACCGGATAACGACACGGTAGGAGTGAGCACGTGGCGTATCATCTGTACCTTGTCACCCAGAAATTTCATAGGTTTCCAGAAGCCGTAGATTTTAGTGTCGAAAGAGAGGGAAGCATTAAAATCGAAGACATTGTAGAAGCCGTACGTGGTATCCATCACTTCACGCGATGCCTGGGTGTCCCATTGGCGACGGATTTTGGAGGAGTACATACGGTCGTTCATAGATATAGAAGGGGAAAGGTTGATATATTTAAAGATGGAGAATGTGGCAGACACAGGCATAGAGTGGCGCAAACCGTTTCTCCAGTCTTTTATGAGGCTTTTCTTAAAGAACTGGTCTTGCTTGGCGGTAAGAGAGTTCTGGAACTGTCCGGAATACGAAAGACGAATCTTCTCATACCATCTTTCACCTCCTACAGAGCGTTTCCTCTTGAACGGGGCTACCTGTGAAAGAGTAACGTTGAGGTTAGGGAATGACACTGCGAGTGTAGAGTCCTGTGTACGTTGGGAGATATTGGCTGTGGTGGAGAGACTCCATTTTGTCCCTGGGAAACGATAGGTCATATTTACGGTAGACGACTTGGTGTTTTCCGTAAACGATGAGTTATAGTATGAGTTGAGGTCGTTGCGGGTATAGCCGGATGTTGAGAAGTTGACGGATGCAGAGAAGTTCATGTTTGGATTTGCCTTCGCGTCTTGCGAATGACTCCATATCAACTGAAAATTCTTCTGTTTAGAGTAGTCGGGAGCACCTTTCTCTCCATAGATTGTCGTGATGTATGAAAAGTCGAAGTTGCCTCTGAATTTATATCGTTTTGTGTAGGAAGTATGGCCCGATACACCCCATGAACCTTTTGTGTAAAGCTCACCGCGCAACGCGAGGTCTACATAATCGGAAAAGGCGAAATAATATCCACCGTCACGCAGGTAGAAACCACGGTTGTAGTCTTCACCGAAAGTCGGGAAGATAATGCCGCTGGAGTAATCTTTAGAGAACGGGAAGTAACCGAATGGCAGAGCGAGAGGGAGGGGCACGTCAGCCACAACCATATAAAATGGTCCGGTGATGACATTCTTGCCGGGCTTCATGCGTCCCTTGGTAATATCGACGTAGAAGTGAGGGTGCTCGTGGTCTTCGCAGGTGGTATAGCGACCGTTGGAGAAGAAGAAAGAGCCGTCTTCCATTTTCTTTGATTCTCCACCGGTGAGATAGCCCTCTCCCTGTTCGGTTATCACATCGGTGATGTAGCCACGCTCAGTCTTAAAGTTGTAGCTCATCTTCTTCGACTCATACTCATCTTTACCATCTTTGAAAATCGGATTGCCTACCAACGTCCCGGTGGAGTCGACAGCACCGGTAGCATAGACGGTACTTTTATCAAGTTCCATCCTGATTTCTTCAGCGGTGAGTTTGAATGAGCCGTATTCCACGTCGGCATCACCATAGAGATAGGTGTTATTCTGACCTACCATCACAAGAGAGTCCTTAGCTTCGAATGTGACGGAGGTCTCAAGATCAGACTTTGTGCGGTTGATTCGAGACAGGACACTCCTTGAGGAATCCGGAGGAAGAGCCTCACCGCGACGTGCATGATAGCCTATCGAATCGGTAGCAGAGTCGGCTATTGAGTCGGGAAGGAGAGTGAGGATTGAATCGGTGGAGGAAAAAATTGAATCGTAGCTGAAAAAGGTGGTGTCACCTTTAAGAGCAACGGAGTCGGATATGAGTGAGAGGGATTCTACAGGCACAAACACGGATGCCACCGAAGATTCGGTGGTAGCGTTGGTAGCCGACAGAGGTTTCATCTGAGGGCGACCGGTCTGTCCGGCTATTATTGAGCCGATGAAGGCAAAAGCCGATATGTAAAGTAGTGGTCGTCGCTTCACGATTAGCTTGTTGATCTGATTGAAACCGTCAGTTTTCAGACGTCAAAATTTTTTGTGCCGTATTGGTTTCAATATGCAACTGCAAAGTTAGCAATAAAATGTGTGGTTGACGCGAAATAAGTTTTAAAAAATTATAAAGCGAAGATAGAATGTAGTTCTAAAAAGCGTCGCAGAGAGTCGTCGCCAAACCGTTGCATCTGTTTCACAACCTTTTTGAGAGGCTTTTCTTCAGTCAGGACGCCCGATTTGGAAAAGAATTTATCGGCATAGCAAATTACTTTCTCTTCAATAGACACAGGACACATATCACGATGGGGCAGGGGGAGATTTTGGCGTTCAATGTCTTCGATTGTCAGCCCGGAGCCGGTGTGACGCTCACATACGAGAGCGTGCCTGTGCAGACCGAGACTGTCGAGCATAGCCCTTCCCTCTACGCCGTGGCAAATATAAGGGAGGGTGCCGTAGCAGTATATAGCCGGGGCATCACATCTCACCACTCCTATATCGTGGAGAAGAGCTGCCTCTTTTACAAACTGCTCCTCTGCTTCTATTCCTTTCAGACGCAGACAATCGAGTGCCTTCCGCGCCACACATTCTGAATGTGTGGCGACGGTGGCAAGCAATTCGGGATTGTCTTTATAATAAAGGTTGAATATTTCAGGTATATTCATTATTTATTCGATGATTTCACACCATCCGTGAGTGTCAGGCTCCTCGCCGTACTGGATGGCACGAATCTTATTATACAGCTTTGTGGTGACAGGACCTGCCTCTCCGGTGGCGGAAATCACATATTTCTTTCCTGTGTCGAGATCATCAATCTCTGATACGGGTGAGCAGACGGCTGCCGTGCCGCAAGCGGCGATTTCCTCAAATGTATCAAGCTCTTCAAGCGGGACATGGCGCTCCTCTACCTTCATGCCGAGGTCTCGGGCAAGCTGGCGAAGGCTCTTATTGGTGATAGATGGAAGGATGGATTCGCTTGCAGGAGTGATGTAGGTATTATCTTTCACACCGAAGAAGTTAGCTGCGCCACATTCATCGATATATTTCTTCTCCTTGGGATCGAGATAGAGCATAACGGAGTAGCCCAGTTCATGGGCTTTCTCTCCGGCTACGAGTGAGGCTCCATAATTGCCTCCGGCTTTGATGGCTCCGGTGCCTTTGGGAGCTACACGGTCATATTCACGGCTGAGACATACCTTGGTGGGTCGGAAGCCCTCTTTGAAGTATGGTCCTACCGGAGTGACAAGGATAAGCACAAGATATTCGGTGGCAGGACTTACGCCTACTCTTGGGGTAATACCAATTTCGAGAGGGCGTATGTAGAGGGAAGCCCCGGTGCCATAAGGGGGCACAAAGCGCTCGTTGAGCTTAACTACCTTTCTTACCATCTCGCAGAAAAGCTCCTCCGGCATAGGCTGCATCATAAGACCCTCTGCCGATTTGATGAAACGTTTTGCGCTTTCATCCATACGGAATACCCTTACTTTGCCATCTTTGCCACGAAAAGCCTTAAGACCTTCGAATGCCTCCTGGCCATAGTGAAGGCATGAAGCCGCTATGTGAAGCGGAATATATTCTGAGTCGGAGACTTCGATTTCGCCCCACTTTCCGTCTTTGTATGTACACCTCACATTGTAATCGGTCGTAATGTAGCTGAAGGAGAGGTTGCTCCAGTCGATTTCTGTCTCTTTCATATTAATCAGCACTTATATAAGATTGGTTAAAGTATGTTGTTTCATCATAGGGCAATTTTGCATGTCAGTTCGCCCACTTTTACGATATATACTCCGTGTGCCCCGACTGTAAGTCGTGAGGAACCGGGAGGGAGTGTCTCCGACGACACAACTCTGCCAAGGATAGTGAACACCTTTATGTCTACTTGCTTATTGCAATTTACAATGATGCAGGAAGGTGCGGTCAAAATCTCTATATCCGGCTCTTTTATCACAGATTTGGCATCTACTATTTCTGTCTTGACTGTCTCCCAGGTAGCCACGCCGGCTGCTCCGCATACGGGGGATGCAGCTAACATGACAGCTAAGAGGAGGCTATATAGACGGATCTTTTTCATATATCTTAAAAGGTAGATGCCAAATTTGTATGCAGCGGCATATCGAAAGCTTGCCTAATTTGCAACTTGGGTGTAAAATTACAAAAAAAAAATGGAAAAGCGTTGGGCTTTTCCATTTTTTATAGATATTGTGTGCGGAAGCACGGTAAAGCAATGATTATTTACCCTCTTTCTGCATCTGCTCTTTGAGAGCCTGGAGTGCGCCAAGGTCGCCGAGAGTGGTCTTCTCGATCTGGGGAGCGGCAACAGCTTCCTCCTCACGACGAGGTTTCTTGGAAGCGGGACGTGCTGCACGAGCCTCAGCCTTGCTTGCATCCTCAGCGATACGGCTGTGAGAAAGGATAATGCGCTTGCTGTCTTTGTTGAACTCAATCACCTTGAAGTTGAGCTTCTCGTCGAGCTTAGCCTGTGAGCCATCCTCTTTTACAAGGTGCTTGGGAGTAGCGAAGCCTTCTACACCATACTCAAGTGCGATTACAGCACCCTTGTCGATGACCTCTGTGATTGTACCCTCGTGGATAGAACCTACAGTGAAGATAGTCTCGAATACATCCCAGGGATTCTCCTCAAGCTGCTTGTGGCCGAGGGAGAGACGACGGTTTTCCTTGTCGATTTCGAGTACCTGAACCTCGATGTCGTTGCCTACCTGAGTAAACTCAGAAGGATGTTTGATCTTCTTGGTCCAAGAAAGGTCGGAGATATGGATGAGACCGTCAACGCCCTCTTCAATCTCAACAAACACACCGAAGTTGGTGAAGTTGCGAACTTTTGCAGTGTGGCGTGAGCCGATAGCATATTTCTCTTCGATGTTCTCCCAAGGATCTTTCTTGAGCTGCTTGATGCCGAGGCTCATCTTGCGGTCTTCGCGGTCGAGAGTGAGAACGACCGCTTCGATCTCATCGCCAACCTTGAGGAAGTCCTGAGCGCTGCGGAGGTGCTGGCTCCAAGACATCTCAGACACGTGGATAAGACCCTCAACACCGGGCTGTACCTCAACGAATGCACCGTAGTCTGCCATAACAACTACGCGGCCTTTGATGTGGTCGCCCACTTTGATAGTCTGGTCGAGAGCGTCCCAAGGATGGGGAAGGAGCTGCTTAACGCCAAGGGCAATACGCTTCTTCTCGTTGTCGAAGTCAAGGATAACGACCTTGATGTCCTGGTCAAGCTCAACCACTTCGCGGGGATCGGATACACGGCCCCAAGAAAGGTCGGTGATATGAACGAGA
Source organism: uncultured Porphyromonadaceae bacterium (assembly GCA_947177145.1). Lineage (GTDB taxonomy): Bacteria > Bacteroidota > Bacteroidia > Bacteroidales > Muribaculaceae > Lepagella. The sequence continues at coordinate 15,167 of CAMWTL010000014.1, read as the reverse complement.
CCGTCAACACCGCCGAGGTCAACAAACACACCGTAAGGAGTGATGTTCTTAACCTTACCCTCAAGCACCTGACCCTTCTCCAGCTTGGAGATGATCTCACGCTTCTGTGCCTCAAGCTCAGCCTCGATGAGGGCTTTGTGTGAAACGACAACGTTCTTATATTCCTGGTTGATTTTAACAACCTTGAATTCCATTGTTTTGTCGACGAATACATCGTAGTCGCGGATAGGACGGACGTCGATCTGTGAGCCGGGGAGGAATGCCTCGATACCGAACACGTCAACAATCATGCCGCCTTTAGTGCGCGATTTAACATATCCTTTGATAATCTCGTCGTTCTCAAGAGCTTTGTTGACGCGATCCCAGCTGCGGGTCTGGCAAGCCTTCTTGTGAGAAAGACGAAGCTGGCCGTTCTTGTCTTCAAGAGCCTCGATGAATACCTCTACTTCGTCGCCTACCTTGAGGTCGGGATTGTAGCGGAATTCAGAAACGGGGATGATGGCGTCTGACTTCATGCCGATGTCGACACGAACTTCACGTTTTGAGATGGATTTAACCACGCCGGTCACCACTTCATTGTCTTTAGCTGTCTTAAGAGACTCGTCGTAGGTGTTGATAAGTTCCTCGCGGCTCTTCGAACCAGCTGTTTCGCCGTTTGCATAGGCATCCCAATCGAAATCTTCAATCGGGGTTTGAACTTTAGATTCAGTCATTAAAAGTTAATAAATAGGTTAATTATTCTCTACCTCGCGTGAAACTTCATCGCGAGCGGCGCAAAGGTAGTGAATTTTTTCATAATCTACAAAAAAAAGCGTCACTAAGACGCTTTTTTTGTGTTTTTTATGAATAAAATAGGGTGAAGAGGCCGTATTTTACCTACGGTGTATCTTCAATTTCATAAAGTGAGCATTTTTGTCTCTCTTGCAAGTGATTCAAGATACTCAGTGCGGTCGTCTTCCACAAGGCTGTCAAACTGTTCGGCGCCTGCCGGAATTATGCCCGCACGGCTACGCCACCATGTGCCGAACCGGCGTCCTATCCATTCAAGCTCAAGTTCCGAATAATGTTCGAAGGCATCGTCAAGAATCTCCTCAGCCTCTTCGATGGAGTCTGTGGCAAGCACCTTTGTCAAGACACTGCGCGGAATGATCTGACCTCCGAGGTCTACCCAGTCTCCGGGGGTATGGGTGTCAGGCTCCGGGAATTTCCCGTCGGGGAGCGCAACTGACAGGTATTTGTAGATGGCAGCCGTGTAGAGGAGCTTGGCACGTTCAAGGGCTGCGCGTGTGAACTTCATACCTTTATATCGCACGTAGAGATCATCGTCGGCAGGATGTGAGAGAAGCTCAGTGATGACATCTATCGCGTTGAGCATACTGTCTACGGTGAAGGGATTGAGCACACCGAAATTGATTCGGTCGTTGAGGTGCATTTTGCGTTTCTGACGGCGGTCGCGGGTAGGCCATTTCTTCTCATCGCGCATTAGTCCGCAGGAACGCAACATGGCGCCCGGCACTACCACGGTGGCACCGCGTTCGTCGCCAAACAGATAGGAGAATGGGAACGACGAGGAGTCCGGATGGGTCTTGTGTTGTCCCATCACCATTGAGAAAGCTCCTATCTTGGCTCCAAGCATTATATAGGCGCCTGAAGAGGTCTTCACTCCACGCTCAAGCACTCCCCAATGCACCGGACCGAGCTTATACATATGGTTGCTCTGGTTGGTGGCAGAACCGGCATTCATGAAAGAAGTCTGACAGCCGATTAGTAACGATGCCTTGTGCATACTCACGGTATAGGGACCTGCAAGCACTGCACATGCCTCTCCGTTTTCAAAAGAGCAGTTGGCAAAGAATAGGGAATCATGGGCTGTGAAACCCTTTTCAATCTCTACACCCTGACCTAAATAGCAATTGCGCAGGATTACTCCGCTGTCTGCCTTAGCATCCTCAATTATGAAGTTTTCCGCATCAACTCCGCTACCCACATAAGCCATTCCTCTGCCGGGAGCGGCATTGTTTAAAATACATCCGTTGACCAGACGCAGTGCTCCCTCAATCTTTACTTCCCGTCCTACACTGACGTTGCGTAGGATGCCGCAATCACGCACCACTGCTTTGTTGCCTATCTCGTGTGGGGGAATCTTGGCATCAAGAAACTCCTGGATAGAGGGGGATAGACGGCTTTCGAGCCAATTGGGAACACGAGCCATAAGCGTGGCTATCTGGCTGGATAGTCCGGGATATGCCTTTACAGGGCGTGAGCCGGTTTCGTCGAGGGCTGCTATGGAAATGCCGACTCCGCAAGGAGCTTCCTCTTCAAATTCAATCCGTGCCACGTTTTCCACTATAGCATCTTTGCCTATACGGCAGTTGTGGATACCTCCGGGAACATTGCGGAGGCGTGCGCCTCCCTCTACAATGACATTGCCGCCAAAATGCACGTTGCGCACCAGGCGCAAATCCACATCGGGTGAAAATGTCACGAGTTCCCAGTTGTCGGCTGAACAACCCTGCTTTTCAAGTTGGGCGGTTTGCCACCATTCCAACTGCTTGGGAGGGCGGTAGTTGTCAGTTTCAGTTGCCGGCAGCTCCGTCGTTGTCTGTTTCGTCATAATCTTCGTCATATTTCTGGAAGAGAAAGTCATTATAGGGGAAACGTTCGGTATGAATCTCCTTGGCTTTCTCATAAAGTAACTCTTTAAGCGCGTCAATATTGATGCGCTCCTTAGCAGAGATAAACACACAGTTGTTGTTCATCTTCGCCATCCATGTGGCTTTAAATTCGTCGAGTGATATGTTCTCGCGGGTGGCAGGGGTAAGATCATCCGGATCCTTTGGAGTGTAGGAGAAAGCGTCGATCTTGTTAAATACCATTATTATAGGTTTATCTACGTCTCCGCACACGTCACGCAGGGTCTTATTGACCACTTCTATCTGTTCCTCAAATCCGGGATGGGAAATATCTACCACATGCACCAGTATGTCAGCTTCCCTTACTTCGTCGAGTGTAGACTTAAACGAATCGACAAGGTGAGTAGGGAGTTTGCGTATGAATCCTACCGTGTCGGTGAGCAGGAATGGGAGATTATCTATGATGACTTTCCTCACTGTTGTGTCGAGGGTGGCGAATAGCTTGTTCTCGGCAAACACATCGCTCTTGCTCAGAAGGTTCATAAGGGTAGATTTCCCGACATTCGTATAGCCCACTAAAGCCACGCGGGTGAGTTTCCCTCTATTCTTACGTTGGATGCTTTTCTGCCTGTCTATATGCTGTAGCTCCTCTTTAAGGCGAGAGATTTTATCGAGGATGATACGGCGGTCGGTCTCAATCTGTGTCTCACCAGGTCCGCGCATACCGATACCGCCTCGCTGACGTTCAAGGTGGGTCCACATCCTCGTAAGTCGGGGAAGCAGATACTGATACTGTGCAAGCTCCACCTGCGTGCGTGCGGTGGCAGTCTGTGCCCTCTTGGCGAATATGTCGAGGATGAGGCTTGTGCGGTCAAGAATCTTAACCTTCAACTCCCTTTCGATATTAGCCACCTGCTTCGGCGAAAGATCATCGTCGAAAATCACAAGGCCGATGTCGTTGTCGTCGATATATTCACGGATTTCCTCAAGTTTTCCTTTTCCGACATAAGTGCGTGGATTTGGATATTCGAGTTTCTGTATGAAACGTTTCTCCGGTTCGGCGCCGGCTGTCCTGGCAAGGAAATCAAGCTCGTCGAGATATTCCTTTACCTTCGCTTCGGTCTGACGGAGAGTTACGAGTCCTACGAGCACTGTGCGCTCATTAGCCTCCTTATTAATTATATTGTCTTCAATCATGGGTTCGTGTTATATATTATAAACAACGCTTCTGAAGGGGATAGGGTTGATTTAAAAACATACGGACCGACTCGGAGGAGACGGCCCGCAGAGTATCGATCAGGTAAAGTAAGCCTTACTTCTTAACCTTATTGTAGCGTGCGTTAAGTCCCTCCACTATGTCGGCGGTGATGTCGAGTTCGGGATTTATGTATAGAGTCGCGCCTTTTTGGAATATGGCGTCATAACCCTTCTTGGAGTTGTATTCCTTCACATAGTTCAGGATAGAGTCGTTCACTGCCTTATGAGCGTTGAGGGCAGCGTTCTCGAAGTTGTTCTGGAGAGTTGCCACAGCCTTCTGTGCATTGAGCTGCATGTTGTTGAATTTCTCCTGATCAGCCTTATAGGATGCTTCAGAGAGATAGCCGTTGTTCTGCATCTTGTTTTGGATGGTAGTGGCAAACGACTGGATAGAGTTCTCATGACGTTTCACCTCCTTCTCCATATTGTCTTGCATACGCATGATTTCCTCATTATAATCTTTAGCGAGGAAATATTTGCTCAAAACGGTGTCGATGTCGACATAACGGTAGTTGGGCAAAATGTGGACGGGAGCGTTTTCTTTAGCGGCGGCCACAGGTGCTTTTTCCTCTTTCTGCTGTGATGAGCAGGAAGGGAAAGCCATGCAAAGTGATAATGTGAATGATAAAGCCGCAGCTCTAAGGAAAAATTTTTTCATTATATGCTATAAGTTATTGTTGTTCTTTATCAGGACGGTTCGCTTCCCCGGCTCTTTTAACCGTATGTAGCGAAGCTCCCTTGCAGGCGTGGCCCGAAAGGAAAGCGTGAGACTTGGAGAAGATCACCCTTACGGAGAGCAAAAATAATGCTATTCCGCAGAATAAAAGAACCAATAAGGTTAATTTCACTTTTTTTAATTCAAATTTAACATTTGCAGCCATTCATCGGAGAGTACCGGGAGATACGCTCCCCGATTCAGGAGCCAATTTCAGCGCAAAATTAGGAAAAAACGGCAAAATAAAAAAGAAAAGAGGGAAGATAATGGGCTTTTGGCATGCGAATTTTTATTTAAAGCCCTCTAAGGTTTGCTAAGATGGATTTTTTTATGTACTTTTGGGAATTGTTGGTAGCTACCTACCGATAAGCAAGGAAAGATGTAAGGATAAATCAAACCCAAAATAAAATCAAATACAATGGAAGTAAAAGATTTGAAGCCCGCCTTGATCTGGCAGTGCTTCGACGAGATTACCAAGGTGCCCCGCCCCTCATGCCATGAGGAGCAGATCAGGGCGTATCTCCTTGAGTTTGCAAAAAAACATGGCATCGAGGCAAAGACCGACAAGGTTGGAAATGTCGTGATGTCGAAACCTGCTACAAAAGGCCATGAAGGTGCTCCTACGGTGGTGCTTCAGGCGCATATGGATATGGTGGCAGAGAAAAACAGCGATGTGGAGCATGATTTCCTCAAAGATCCGATTGCCACATACGTTGACGGCGACTGGGTGAAGGCTAAAGGCACAACCCTCGGAGCTGACAACGGCATAGGTATGGCTGCCGCTATGGCTGCGCTTGTAGACGATTCTCTTGAGCATGGTCCATTGGAGGCTCTCTTCACCGTCAACGAGGAGATTGGTCTTGAAGGCGCTGAGAATCTCGGAAAGGGTATGATAACGGGAAAAATTCTTATAAACCTTGATTCGGAAGATGATGGTGAAATATTCGTGGGTTGCGCCGGCGGCATAGACACCACTGCCGTATTCCATTACAACCGTAGTTTCTCGCCGGGCAATTTCTATTATGTGAAGATTAAGGTGAGCGGACTTCTCGGTGGCCATAGCGGTGGTGACATTCATCTCGGACGTGCCAACGCCAACAAGTTGCTTGCACGTTTCATGTGGGATTGCTCCAAGAAATGGGATATAGAATTAAGCAGCTTCAATGGAGGCAATCTGCGTAACGCCATCCCGCGTGAGGCTGAGGCGGTATTTGGCATCCATTCCGATCATAAGGGTGAGATTGAAAAGTATCTCGCGAAGTATACAAAGGAGATTCTTAATGAGTATAAGGGTGTGGAGCCTTCGATGTCACTGACTGTGGAAAGTGTGGAGCGTCCCGAATACTGCATAGATTCCAAGACTTCAATTGCGCTTGTGAGAGCTTTATACTCCGCTCCTCACGGTGTGATTTCTATGAGTCGCGACATTGAGGGGCTTGTGGAGACATCTACAAATCTTGCCGCCGTGAAGATGGAAGGTGATGATAAGATTAAGGTCACCACTTCTCAGCGTTCATCAGTAGAGTCACGAAAGAATGATATAGCCGGTCAGGTTGAGGCTCATTTCCAGCTTGCCGGGGCAGAGGTGACCCATTCCGACGGCTATCCGGGATGGGAGCCTAATATGGAGTCGAAGATTATGAAGCTTTCAGGTGATGCCTATGAGGAGCTCTTCGGCGTTAAGCCTGCCATCAAAGCCATCCATGCCGGTCTGGAGTGTGGCCTTTTCCTGTCTAAGAATCCCGACCTCGATATGGTGAGCTTCGGTCCGACCATGACCGGAGTGCATTCTCCCGACGAGCAACTTCTTATACCGACAGTAGATAAATTCTGGAAGCACCTCACATTAGTGCTTAAAAAAGTGGCTGAGTCATGAGGCTCTGCTCCGTGGCATTGCTTATCGCCACCGTCATATTCTGTGTCGCTGCTCAGGATATGACGGTGGTGAAGAGTGTGCTTGAGAATATAATAGAGCCCGGCGATTCCCTTTTGAACGGCAACCGTTTGATCCGGACCGATTCTGTTGACGATTCCGACAGCCGCTACACTGAGCTGACGGAGGGAGACTTCAGACTTGTGGCAGATGAGCTTGGTGTAGAAATAGCTGTGATAAAGGCGGTGGTATTGATAGAAGCAGGAACTCAGATGAAAGGTTTCTGGGCTCCCGGCGTGCCAGTGATAAATTTTGATAAGACTATGTACAGTCGTTTCCGTTCCAAGGCACCCTCTGCGGCAGGCGCGAAAGGAGAAAAAGTGCCGGAGGGGCTTACAGGGTATGCCTTACGTGAATGGACACAACTGATAAATGCCCGAAAGGTAAATGCCCAGAGTGCCAATATGGGCACTTTCTGGGGTATGTTTCAGATTGGTGGCTTCAATTATAAATTGTGTGGCTGTGAGACCGTGGATGAGTTTGTGCGGCGTATGGCGGATTCGGAGCTGTCGCAGCTTGAGCTTTTCGCGGCATTCATTATTAAAGGAGATATGGTGGATGACCTCCGGAAGAAGAACTGGGCGGGATTTGCCCGTAAATATAATGGAGCCAGCTACGCAAAAAGGGGTTATCATACAAAAATGGCGGCTGCCTACGATAAATTGAAGGCAGCTAAATAAAATAAAGATTTATCTATGAAGATTACAGAACTTGAGCCGAAACTTGTGTGGCAATGTTTCGATGAAATAACCAAAGTGCCGCGTCCTACCCATCATCTTGACAAGATGAGGGAATTCCTTGTGGAGTGGGCACAGCGACATAACATTCCTGTCAAGACGGATGAGGTGGGCAATGTGATGATGAGTAAGCCTGCTACTCCGGGACATGAGTCGGCACCTACTATCATTCTTCAGGGTCATCAGGATATGGTGGCTGAGAAGCGCGGTGACAAAGTACACGATTTCCTGAATGATCCCATCACTACAATAGTTGACGGTGACTGGGTAAAGGCTGACGGCACCACTCTCGGAGCCGATAATGGTCTTGGATGTGCTACGGGAATGGCTGTGCTGCTTGACGATAGCTTGGTACACGGTCCGATAGAATGTCTGTTCACTGTTGATGAGGAACAGGGTCTTATCGGCGCCAACGGATTGCAACCGGGATTCGTTACCGGCTCGATTCTCCTGAATCTTGATTCTGAGGAGCACGGTTCACTCGTGATAGGCTGTGCCGGTGGTAAGGTGACCATTGCTACTCTCCCTGTAAGTTATGAGGCTGCTCCGGAAGGTTGCAAGTATTATAAGGTACACTTGAATCATTTCAAGGGAGGACATTCCGGTATGGAGATAAATCTCGGAAGAGGCAACGCCAATCAGCAGCTATGCCGTTTCTTATGGGAAGAATGGAGCAAGATCGACTTGGCACTTGCCGGTATAGATGGCGGTGGCTTGGCTAATGCAATACCGCGTGAGGCGTGGGCAGTTGTAGCGGTGCCTGTAGATAAATGTGCCGACTTTGAGAAAGATGCTTTGCTCTTCAGCGATATGATACATGCGGAATTCCTCTTAGCTGAAGGCTCTGACTTTACATTCACTGCCACTCCGGCAGAGACTCCGGAGAAGGTGATTGCTGCCGACACTGCAAAGAAACTTATTTCAGCCATCTTCGCATGTCCCAACGGTGTGCAGGGTATGTCGAATGCGGTTGAGGGACTTGTTGAGACCTCGTGCAATCTTGCCTCCGTGAAGATGGCAGGGGAGAGCATTGTGGTTACTGTGCATGAGCGTTCTTCTGTCGACTCACGTCGTGATGAGATCGCTGACAGGGTAAAGGCGCTCTTTGAGATGATTGGTTGCTCCGTGACATTCGACGATGCTTATGTTGGCTGGGCACCAAACCCGGATTCCAAGGTGCTTGGAGTAGCCGTTGAAAGTTTTGAGTCACTATTTGGTAAGAAGCCAAAAGTGGAGGCGCTACATGCCGGACTTGAATGTGGACTTTTCCTTGAGAAAATGCCCGGTCTTGACATGATTTCTTTCGGACCTACCTTAAAGGATATACATTCTCCGGGTGAGAAGGCTTACATACCTTCTGTGCAGGAGTTCTGGAAATTCCTCTGCGACATACTGGAGCGTCTGGCTTAAAAAGCTTCCTTTAAGTAAGCAGAATTGCCTACATACTACACCAGCCCGGATAAATTGGTAAGCGTATAAACTACAAAAATTGGTCAGCATCAAGAAAAATTTGATGCTGACCAATTTTTATTTTCTCAGTGGGGAGATTCGGGATTATCTCGGACCGGCTGGGAGCTTGTCGAGCCAGTAATTTGCCATTGTCTTGCGCAGATGCAGCGTTGTGCCGTCGCGTTCGCTTATGGCATGGGTACGCATCGGGTAGCTCATAAGAGAGAATAATTTCCCATGTTTTACCAATTCATCTATCAGCATCTCGCAATTCTGATAATGCACATTATCGTCGCCTGTGCCGTGGATGAGCAACAGGTTGCCTTGCAGACCGTCAACGTAGGTGATAGGGGAACCCTTTTTATAACCCTCCGGATTGGCTTGCGGAGTGTTCATATAGCGTTCTTGATAGATGGTATCGTAGGTGCGCTGGTCTGCCACGAAAGCGATGGCTATGCCTGTTGAGAAAATCTCCGGGTAGCGGAACATACAGTTGAGGGTCTGGCTCCCCCCACCGCTCCAGCCCGTGATTCCTACACGTTCAGGGTCAATAAATGGGAATTGTCGGATAAGGTCTTGTACGCCACGAGCTTGATCTTCACTTGCGAAAGTGCCCACTTCACCGTAGATGCATTTTCTCCAGTCACGTCCTCGCGGCACATTTGCACCACGGTTGTCGATACTTGCCACTACATAGCCAAGATTAGCCATATATTGCAGCCAGAGGTCGCCACCGCCCCACACATCCTGTACGGTTGAGCTGGCAGGTTCACCATAGACTTCCACGATAAGGGGGTATTTCTTCTGAGGGTCAAAGTCACGTGGTTTTATGAGCCATGCATCGAGGGTGAGGTCACCCGACTTCACTTTCACAAATTCTTTCGGGTTCAGATCAAGCGCTGCATACTGGTCGCGCACATCGGCATTGTCTTCTATGATGCGGATGCTTTTATGGTTAGGGAAAGATACCATATCTATTACCGGAGGAGTGGCGGCATTGCTGAAAGTGTGTACCGCCCATTTCCCTGTAGGCGACATGGAATAGCGATGCTGCCCCGACTGGTCAGCGGGACTTATCCTTTCCGCTTCCCCGTTGCCGAATAATGAGGCTCTGTAAAGATACCTTTGTGTGAAATCATCGGGTGAAGCTATAAAATAGACATAGCCTTTTTCAAGGTCGGTGCCTACCGGCTCAACAAAGTCGTAATCGCCCTTAGTGATATATTCCATCTTTTTCCCGTCGCGGCTCATGCGGTAAAGATGTCGCCAGCCGTCACGTTCACTTGTCCAGGTAAACCATTTGTTCCCGTCAAGCCACATAACGTTATCATTAGTTTCAAGCCAGGCAGCATCTTTATCAGTGAATATTTTGTGGGGATTGCCTCCGAGCGGAGCAAGCCAGACACTGTTGGCGTTCTGCTGACGATTCATCTGCTGTATCATCAGCTCATCTTCTCCGGGAATAAATTCCATACGTGGAAGATAGTTTTCTCTCGGGTCGCCCGGTAAGTCAAGCCAAACGGTTTCTCCTCCGGTAGCGGGCGCATATCCGATCTTTACGGCTGAATTCATTGTTCCCGCCTTGGGGTAGGGGAAACTCTGCACGGTGGAATATATAGAATCTACGTTATTAATAATGTCAAACCATCCCGTTCCGTCGGTATCACTCTGCCAATAAGCTATATATTCACCTGATGGACTCCATCTGAAGCCGTCGCGTGCGCCAAATTCCTCTTCATATACCCAATCAAAAGTGCCGTTGACAATGGTTGGGCTACCATCTTTAGTTATCGGGGTGACGGTGCCGCTTTTTACATCTTCCACATAGATATTATTGCCCGACACATAGGCTACCCTTGTGGCATCGGGAGAAAATTTCGCAAACATGAGAGACGATTCAGGCATATCCTTTCCCAGTTGACGGAACTCACCGGTGGTGAGATCAAGCACCCAATAGTCGCCGCGTGTGTCATATCGCCATACTTTTCTGGTGTTGGTGTAGACAAGTACTTTTTTATTATCGTCGCTCCAAATGATATTGCTCACGGGGATATGCTTACCGGAAGTCTTGTCAATAAACATGGAAGAGGGTATTATCACCTCGCGTCGGTTGTCTTTCGCACGGTAAGCCACCACGTTTTGGCCTCCGTTTACAGTATCCGGCTCAAGCCGAGAGTAGCGTTGACCATCCTTCAGCCAATTTATCGCACCTGCCCCACGGGCTTGGAGAAGTTTTCTGCCAACGATGTCTTCGAGATGAAGGTCATGCTTGTCGATTGACGATGACTTTGCGAAGGGGTCGGCATTGTCATCAGTGCGATTCTCCCAAGGCATTATCTGGGCTGATGCCGACAGGGAAATACCCGCAAAAAGAGCCGACAAAAAGTAATTTTTTATAGAATAATTTTTCATGGAGTCAGAGTTTGTCTGAGATTATTATAAGTTTGCGATGCAAAATTACAAAATTATTGTGAATTTTTCGATTAGTCGGGCATTTCTCCTTACTTGATGATAGAGTTTATTTGAAGATTTCCGGGCGTTGGCAAGTGAACAATTAGGTTAATGAGAAGTTATAATTATAAGGTGGAGAAAGTAGGCGGTATATTTGATGCCGAGCCTTTACACCAATAAATAAAATTAAAAAGAAATGTTAGGTTATCTCTCGATAGGTGTTTTTATCGACGGAGGCTACTACGCCAAAGTCAACAGAGCATTAAAAGCCATTGAAAGCTCAATAATTAAGGTGAGGTCGCTTTTCGACTTCATCTGCGATCGTCTTGCCGCCACCGAAGGTGTGGATCCGGCAAATTGCCAGATTACCGAAGCGCATTATTTCCGTGGACGTTTCAGGGTGAAAGAAGCTTACGACAAACATCTGCTTTATAACGAGCGGAAATTTGAAGATACTCTTATTGAAAATGACGTTATTTTCCACTACAAGCATCTCAGGGAGATGGAGAAAGACGGAGTGGTGCAGGTGATTGAGAAAGGGGTGGACGTATGGTTTGCCCTCGAGGCATATGAGCTGGCTACTTTCAGGAAATTTGATTATGTGGTGCTTATAACGGGAGATGCCGACCATGAGATGCTCGTGAGAAAGCTGAAAGCCTTGAAAATAAAGACAGTGCTGCTCACATGGAATCTCGCCAACGTTGATGCTACCTCGCCGCTTCTGCGCGAAGAGGCGGGTCATCATTGGGAACTCTCGACCCTCCTTCACGATGATCCGGCATTAAAGAGACATTTACTATATAAACTCAGAGATTCGGCTCTCAACCCATTGGGCGACGAGTTCTGAATAATTTTGAATGGATAAACGGTTTTTAAATTATTAAAAATAGACAATTATGAAAATTATGAAATTCTTTGCCTTCGTGGCAGTATGCTTCCTTATGGCGGCATGTGGAAGTTCAGATGAGGCTGCGGCTGTGGCTTCAAAACTTAAAGATGGAAGCCAGCTCACTGAGAAGGATTACACAGTGCTGATTGACTACTGTGGAAAGTATGCTGAGGCTGCTCAGAAAATCCAGGATCAGATCAATGTGCTTCCCTCCGACTCACAGGAGGCAGGCAAGCTCACTGACCAGTTGGCTGCCATGACTGAGAAAGAGGTACACCTTGATGCCTTCAACTCTGTATTGACCAACGTGAGCAAAGAGGCAATAGGTGAGAAAAATGTTGAGCTTATCAACAAATATGCTCCGCTTAATTGGTTTGACGCTCCCGCATGGGCTGAGGTAGACACAACTTCAAATGTGGTCGGTTCTATCGTTGAGATGCCGGCATCAGACACCGCCGGTGTGATAGCAGGTGGCGCCGGCGAAGTGGTGGCACAGTAATAATCTGAGAAAACATAGATATAATCCTAATAATATAATAAGGAGAGGAGTTGTTGCCTCTCCTTATTATATTATAGAGGGTAAATATATTATGACGGCTAAAATTTCAGTTGCTACAATAAAACGGTAGAAAAGTCGTTGATGATAATACAAGGGGTGCGCACATTAAAAAACAAGTGCCCCGGATTTAACAAAAAGTATTACCGACCCCTTTAGGCTAACCTAAAATAATAGTTTGATATATTATAATAAGGAGACAACTAGATCTCTTCTCGGCTTGCAAAAAGGCTCAGGCGGTAAAAATAATTCTAAACTAAAACTCTCCGGGGGATAGTAACCTCGGAGCTCAAGACTATATAATATGTGTGGAATTGTTGGATATATAGGCGACGGGAATGTCTATGATATTCTGATCAAGGGTCTTCATCGCCTTGAGTATCGAGGTTATGACAGTGCCGGCATAGCCCTTGTCAATCCTGAGGGTAAGCTCAATGTGTATAAGGCTATGGGTAAGGTAAGCAATCTCGAGTCTTTCTGCCGAAGCAAAGATTTGGATGCCAAAGCCGGTATTGCCCATACTCGCTGGGCGACCCATGGAGAGCCGAGCGACAGTAATGCTCATCCCCATTTCAGCGAAGATGGAAATCTGGCGCTTGTGCATAACGGCACCATAGAGAATTACAAGGTTCTTAAGGATGCCCTTTCGCAGCATGGTTGTCATTTCCATTCCGAGACAGACACCGAAGTGCTTGTGCAGCTCATTGAATATATTCGTGTCACCAATAATTGCACATTGGTGGATGCAGTGAGGGAGGCTTTGAAGCAGGTGGTGGGTGCCTATGCCATTGCTGTGATTGAAAAGAATAATCCTGACCGTATAATTGCAGCCCGTAAGAGTTCGCCCTTGGTGATCGGTATAGGTGAAAACGAGACATTCCTTGCCTCAGATGCGACTCCTTTTGTGGAATACACCAAAGACTGTGTATATCTGAAAGATGAGGAGCTTGCTGTGATAGAACGTGGTGAGCCGTTGAAGATTCTCAACCTTGAGAATCAGGAGAGCCAGATAGATGTTACAACTTTGGAACTGAGTATATCTCAGCTTGAGAAGGGAGGCTACCCACACTTTATGCTCAAGGAGATCTTTGAACAGCCTAATACTTTGCGTGACTGTATACGCGGACGTGTGGTTGACGGCGGCAAGAGATTCGTGCTTAACGGAGTGCTTGACAATATAGAGAAGTTTATCAATGCGAAGCGTATTGTGATTGTTGCATGTGGCACGTCTTGGCATGCAGGTTTGCTTGGTAAGTATCTTTTGCAGGATATGTGCCGCATCCCGGTTGAGGTGGAATATGCGAGTGAATTCCGTTATTCCAACCCCGTGCTTGATGACCGCGACATTGTGATTGCGATTTCACAGAGCGGCGAGACTGCCGACACATTGGCTGCCATACAGATTGCGCGTAGACAGGGAGCGTTTGTATATGGTATCAGTAATGTGGTCGGAAGCAGCATTCCACGTGAGACTAACAGTGGCACTTACATACATGTGGGTCCTGAGATCGGCGTGGCATCCACGAAGGCTTTTACCGGTCAGGTAATGGTGCTTACAATGCTTGCCGCTTCCATAGCCCAGGCGAAGAAGACAGTGCCGGAGGAGCAGCTTGAGGAGCTGGGCAGACACATACTTCAGATTCCGGAAACTGTAAAAGAGGTGCTGAAGCTCAATGATACTATCGAGCGCTTATCACTCATTTATACATATGCTCGCAATTTCTTGTATTTAGGCAGAGGTTACAGTTATCCTGTGGCACTTGAGGGCGCATTGAAGCTGAAGGAGATTTCCTATATCCATGCAGAGGGTTATCCGGCAGCCGAGATGAAACATGGTCCGATTGCTCTTATTGATGAGGAGATGCCGAGTGTCATTATTGCGCCCAACGATCATCTGTATGAGAAGATCGTGAGCAATGTGCAGCAGGTGAAGGCACGAGGAGGGTCTATAATTGCGATTGTGACTGAGGGCGACAAGCTGATACGCAATATAGCTGACCATGTGCTCGAGGTGCCGAAGATGCCGGAGTGTCTTACTCCTATCATCACCAGCATACCGTTGCAGTTATTAAGCTATTATATAGCCATCAACAAGGGTAAGGATGTGGATATGCCGAGAAACCTTGCAAAATCGGTGACTGTAGAGTAAAGAATGGCATATTTGCTTGGAGTCTTCCCGAAGAGGGGAGAGGTATAATAAGCAAGTGGAATATAGTGGGTTAAACGCTAAATTACGTTTCAAGGTTCAACGCCTGTCTAAATTTTTTTGAAAAAAGTTGCGGAAAAATTTGGAGCGTAACCAAAAAAGCAGTAACTTTGCACTCGATTTCGGGAATGACCTAAGTGGTCGGTGAAAAACTGTCATAAGGGTGATTCTGAAAGGGCGAATACCAGAGTGGCCAAATGGGGCAGACTGTAAATCTGCTGGCTTATGCCTTCGGTGGTTCGAATCCATCTTCGCCCACACTTTTGAGGAAGACATCTTTAAAAGGTCTGCGGAAGTAGCTCAGTTGGTAGAGCATTAGCCTTCCAAGCTAAGGGTCGCGA
>CAMWTL010000013.1 GCA_947177145.1 uncultured Porphyromonadaceae bacterium | reverse complement strand
GCAATGAGAAGGTCAATGCCTTTATCAATAAGATGGTGGAGAGTGAAGTGCTTCCGCTGATAGAGGGCGACCGTGATGAGCTGCGACAGTTTGCTGACGGCATCTTGGAACGTTTCTATAATCCTTATATACGCCATATGCTGAAGTCGATAGCCCTTAACTCCCTGTCTAAGTGGGAAACCCGTAATTTCCCTACTGTGCGTGATATGTGGGAGAAGGAGGGACGGCTTGCCGAGCTGGAACTCTTTACTTTCGCAGCCTTATTGACTCTTTATGCACCCGATTCAGGTTTCACACCGGAGGATAATGCCGGACACGTGGACTACATACGCAATTGTTGGAATAATGAGGATATTCGCAGTACGGTTTCGGACATTGTGAACGGCGAGATATTCGTGGAGAATTTCGAGGTGCTTGTGCCGGGATTCAGCGATAAGGTAGCGCAATATGTGGCGTTGATTCAAGAAAAGGGCATGGATGCGGCTCTTGGCGAGGTGTTATCTTGATGAAAAGATATGAAGCGGTTTATAAGAATTGACCCTAAAGATAATGTGGCAGTTTCGCTTGTAGATAACCTTAAAGCGGGCGAATGGATTGAATTGGACGATAAGAGAATAAAACTTCTTGCCGATATCCCGCGTGGTCATAAGTTTGCACTTGCTCCGATAGAACCGGGTAAGGACATCGTGAAATATGGCTATCCGATTGGTCATGCCCTCAGTCATATAGCTGCCGGGGAACGGGTCCATACCCATAATCTTGCCACATCTTTAGGAGACAATCTGCAATACGAGTACAATCCTGTTATAGCTAAGACAAACACCTCGGTTGAAAATGATTCTTCGGCTGAGGCATACGCTTCAACGATGTCGAAGTCACCGGTGATTGAGGGTTATCTCAGACATAACGGAGATATGGGCATACGCAACGAGTTGTGGATTCTTCCAACTGTGGGATGTGTAAACGGCAGCGCACAGGCTATTGCCCGTCGATTGCTCAGGGAGTTGCCGGATCAATCAAATGTAGATGATATAATCGCTTTCACTCACAACTACGGCTGTTCGCAGTTGGGTGCGGATCACGCCAACACCCGTAAGGCGTTGGCTGCGCTTGCACGTCATCCCAATGCGGGAGGTGTGATTGTGCTTGGCTTGGGCTGTGAGAATAACCGGATAGATCAATTGAGAGAGGAGATTGGCGACTATGATCCGGATAGAGTGAAATTCATCACGGCTCAGGAGGTTACAGATGAGATTGAAGAGGGGGTCAGAATAGGACGTGAGTTACTTGCTGTTATGCGTCGTGATAAGCGTCAGCCACTGCCGTTCTCAAAGCTGAAGGTCGGTTTGAAGTGTGGAGGTTCAGATGGCTTGTCAGGCATCACTGCCAATCCTTTGGTTGGTCTGCTCACCGACCGTATAGTAGGGTGGGGTGCAACTGCCGTTCTTACTGAGGTGCCGGAGATGTTCGGAGCTGAAACTATACTTATGGATAGGGCAATTAGCCGGGAAGTATTTAATAAGACAGTAGACCTTATTAATAATTTCAAAGATTACTTCCGACAGAGCGGACAGCCGGTTTATGAGAATCCTTCACCGGGGAATAAGGAGGGGGGTATAACTACCTTAGAGGAAAAATCATTAGGGTGTATTCAGAAGGGAGGGAAGGCTCCTGTTGTCGGTGTGCTCGAATATGCACAATCGCTGTATGCCCCCGGATTGAATCTTCTCAATGCCCCGGGCAATGATTTGGTGGCATCTACGGCATTAGCACTTTCGGGTTGTCAGTTGGTACTTTTCACTACCGGTCGCGGCACTCCCTTCGGCACCTGTGTACCCACACTGAAGATTTCAACCAACACCCAGTTGGCACAACATAAACCCGGATGGATAGACTTCAATGCCGGCACACTCATAGTTGACGAATCGCCCTCAACCGCCCTCGATCGCCTTACCGACGAAATAGTGGCAGTAGCCGACGGCAAGAAGGTAAAACAAGAAATCAACGGCTACCGTGAAATCTCCATCTTCAAAACCGGCGTAACACTATGATAAGTTTTGCATTACTGATTTTCTGAGGTTTTGTTCTCGTTTGAGGCTTCGCGGTATTGGGTGGGCGACATATCGTATCGCTCTTTGAATGCTCTCTGGAGGGTGCGGGCAGTGCCGAAGCCGAGTTTGACTGCTATTTCGGCAATGCCTTCGTTTGAGTTGGAACCAAGTATTTTTCTTGCCGCCTCAAGACGGAAAGAATTGATGTAGGTGCGCACCGATACTCCTTTCTCGGTCTTTATAAGCTGACCTAAGGCATCCTGTGTCAGCCCTATAAACTCAGCAAGTTCCTTGCGGCTCAATGCCGGGTTGGTGTATGGAGCTTCAATAAACATGTAGCGGTCAAGGCGGTCGATAAGCGGCAGCTCCTCGCTAACCTCCTTCTGTTCTATCTGATAGACTGTCTCGGTGGCACGGTCAAATTCCTTTAAACGTTCCACAAGGAGGCGATTCCGTTTTTTCTCCCTTGCAGCGTGGAGCAGGGCAAGGACAAGTAATATGAGAAGCAGACAAATCACTGAGCCGAAAGCAAACATACGGAAGCGGTCGGCTCTCTTTTGCTCTTGGTCGATTTCAGTGCGGTAAAGAACGGTTAAATCATGAAGTCGCTTATCCGTAATCTTATTTGACAGTGAGTCGTGGAAAGCAATATAGTTAGAATATGCTTTGGCACTTTCCTCATGTTTCCCGGCCATATTCAGTATTTCTGCTTTGAGAAGAAGATCTTTGAGATAGAACCAGGGGAAATCCTTATGAGTTTTGAGAAGAGTATCGACATCTGCAATCGCTCCCTGCCAATTGGAGTCGGCAGCTCTTACCTTGCATCTCACCGCATAAAAATGCTCGTAGGCTCTGGATGGAAGCGTGGGAAGGATTTTTGAACTTGCGCTATCGAGTAACGCTTTCGCAGATTTCATGTCTCTTTTTGAAAATGAATCTTCCGCTTTGAAAGCTAAAGCACTCACGGGATAGTGGCACGTTGCATCATTCCAATCATTTAATGTACTGTTTGTTTCAACCATATTTGCGTAGCTCATCCCGGCTTTATTCATATTTACGGTATCGCCGAGTTCTCGGGCTATAATCCACAACCATTCCTGAATACTGGTGGCTGTCCCGAAATCCGAACCGGAACGGTATGGATTGGGAATGTATGAGCCGGCAGGTTCAAGCACTTTAAATGCCCCTTCGGGCTGGGAAAGTTTATAAAGCATCTGAGCCCTTACTCTCTTTGCCATTGCCATTGAGATAGAGTCGCTGTCTTCAAGAGCTTCCGTTCCCATCCTGACTGCTAAGGAGTCGGCTTCAGCGAAACGACCGTCGGAAAACAGCCGATCAATCAGGATGTTGACAGCGGCAAAATAATACGGATTGCGTCCGGCGTTCCTCATACTGTCGATTACGTCCACTAATTGTGGCACAATGTCTTCGCCCGGATGGGTGTTGTAGAGCGATTGAACGTATAGCACTTGCCTTAGGGCTTCTTGGTCTGCCGTAGCCTTATCGACCTTTGTATTTTTACACGAGGTGAAAAGGGAGAGAGACAGGATAACTACTGTCATACATATAAAGAGGAGCAGGTGCCTAAAGAAAAGCAGATGCCGACAATCGTACCTTATGCTATGCTTCATGACAGTTTTCTTAATAGGGAGTTAGCGGAAAGTATCGCCTAACTATATGGATGATTTTAACAAACTATTTTTAAAAGCATTCTGACAGGTTATACGCCCATGTCAGAAATTTCCACAAAGGTAATGAAATTTTTCAGTCTATTGAAGTAAATGAGAGAAAATGTAAATATCTTACCTCTTAGACATTTTTAATACTGTTGAATATTAACGTGTCTTAGTAGCGAGATACACAATAGTTAGGAGGCTTCAAAGCAAAGTTGTGTAGAATTGCTTTGAAGCCTCCTAACTATTGTGTCAATAATCAGAATCGTGTTTTCAACGTTAGAAATCAAACTTTTCCAAGGTCATAGTGGAGTATTTCTGAAGCTCCGGAACGAGGCGACGGAAATGTTCGCTTTCCATATGAGCTTTGAGATCCTCTTCCGATTCCCAGGTTTCGATGATCATCATACGGTCATCGTTGGTCTGTGATTCATAGAGGTCGTATCCGATACATCCTTTATCACGAAGTGAAAATTCTACCAATTCTGTTGCTGCGTCGATGAGCGGTTTACGGTTTTCGCTCGTCTCGATAATCATTGAGGCATTAATGCGTATCATACTTCTGCTTTCTATAATTTAGTTTTACTTAGAGTTTTGTCTTTAGAGTACAAATAAGATTAATCCTATTTGGCTTTATTTATATAACATTTCACATTGTAGCCGGTTCAAATTTCTTTTATCATTATGGGCTATAAAATAGGAGGTAGTAATTTGATTGCCAGATCATATAGATGTAAGAAAGGGATTAATGGACCAAACGCTCTTTTATCAGATTTTCTATATCACGAGCTGTGATATTATAAATTGGATTAAGAGTATCAAAATCCACTTCTTTAAGGAATCGGTCTCCTCTGGTTAATATAGCTATGAGATTCTTAGATTTTAGTCGATGTCCGGAATATTTCAATGCCCTATCTATCATATCGTCTAAGCTTTCACCTGCCATCAATAAGGAGTAAATATCATAATAGTCTCGAAATTTACTTCTACGCAACATAACTTCCATTTTCATAGCTCCTATTGCCACGGGATCCGCAAGACGTATATTGTTTAGATGTGCAATTTCACTTTTAACAGGCGAATAGTTTGGATTGGCATAAAAAGATATTTTTACTCCATTTACAATAAATTCCACATGATCTAAATCAAGAATATCATATCTTTCTACTTTGCCTATTGTTTCAAGTTCCTTTTTTATGTTTGGCCAGTCAACTTCACATTTTTCCTTACGATTTTTTCTCCATGACATAAAGTCAAGGTCTTCACTAAGTCTGGTATCCAACTGTAACGATAGAGCGGTTCCTCCAACTAAAACGTAAGGTTTTATACATTCCAGTTTAGAAACGTGGTTAAAGATAGCAGCAGTATTAGATGTAAGACCTTTCATATATTATAGTTGTAGGAGCGAATTCAAATGACGTGTTTGTAGTGATTTAAGATAAGCATCCGGATTCTTTGCCTTAAAATAATACCAAGCAAAGAATCGATTAAGGGTATAAAGATATTCTCCTTCCGGAACTAAAAGATTTTTCCACGCTCTCTTTATCTTGCCATAAGAAAAAATTGAAAATAAATCTTTAATCTCAGCCAAATCAAGATAACGCATAGTATAGGCAATGAGTTGGTCATCATTCATATGTTCTAATGAAACTGACTCTAAAGAATATGACCAAAAAGCATGCTCTTTCTTGAGTTGGTCAATGAGACGCTGTTTTTTCTCATTTAATAAATTTTTATCTTTTATCATTACTTCTTCGATAATTGCTCTTTAACAAGCAAAGGTAGTGAAGAAAATTGAAAGACACAAATATTTAAATATCTTCTTTAACTTGTTTTGAAGACTAAATATTTCATGATTCCTAAGCTTATAGAAATGTTATAAATTTCTCTAAAGCAAAAAGGTTTCTTTTACTGTTGTAGAAATCTCGTAATTTTTATCTATTTTTGTAGAGAAATTCATATGGGGTTGTCAATGGCTTATAGAGGAAACTTCAAAGTGAATTCTTAAGTGAGTTATTAATAGTAGAGAGGATAAGTGATTAAAGGATTTTGGCTATGAGGCAGAGAGTTGAGCTGAGTTCATTTTCAGTGATAATGACTACATTAGGGTTAGTGATACTGATTGGGGCATTATTGTTTGCAATTTTTAGTGATGCTCCTGTGGCGGGTGTGATATTTCTGGCAGTACTCCTTACTTTTGTAGGCTTTGCAGCCTTGTTCTATGCGCCATTATCCATATCTGTGGATAACCGGGAACTTAACGTCAATCGTTGTTGGAAAGCGAAAACCATTCCTCTTTCAGAGATAGAGTCGGTGAAGCTCTGTCCGCCCACTATGGCTGAACGAAGACTATGTGGAAGTGGCGGCTGGTTCGGATATTGGGGATGGTTTAGTGAACCGTCAATTGGTAAATACTTCGCTTATTACGGTAAGGCTTCTGATTGCTTTTTAGTCAGGCTAAAGGATGGTCGTCAATACATACTTGGTTGTGAAAATCCGAAAGATATGGTAGCTTATCTCTCATCCAAAATCCGCTAAACAAGTAATTTGTTGGGGGTTTATGTAAAATACAATTGATGCCACTACATTTATAAATATTACTATTTAAGCGTTAAAGTTGGTAAGTTTTAAAAGGTTGAGAATCTTTAATTCCAAAGATTCTCACCCCTTTTAATTATCTATTATCAACTAATTATCTATTATTAGTTTTAATTATCTGATTTATAATGTAATATTTACGTCGTAACCGTTGATTTGCAGTTTTACTTTGTAGCGGTGCCGATTTCGGCAGGTGTTGGAGCCGAAGAGTCGGGATTTACAGAGAAGATGTAATAGTGTCGCTTGCAGAGTGCCCATATAAGTATGACGCAAACCACTGCACCGCTGAAGATGAACTCAAACGTCGGAAGTGTGGAGTGGAATATCTTACGGGCTGCTCCATCGACGAAGGGGACCATCATAATGGAAACGTAGTTGGCTGAAAGGACATAACCGAAATATTGGGTACCGAGTTTACGGTTGGGTGCTACGTAGGTGGTCTTGTTATAGATTATAGGCTGAATTATGCCGTAGCCGAAACCGGTGATGAGTGAAGAAATGGTATAGATCCAGAAGTTGTGGGTAAAGCCGATACCAAAAAGTCCGATAGCACATAGACCTAAGCAGATATACATGGTGTTTTTGCCGAAGAAGCGTTTGAGTGGCGACACTACCGCTCCACATACGGCACACATAAGATAATACATAGCAGTCACAACACCTACTTCCGTAGTGTTCATGCCGAAATGTTCCATACAGAACGGTGCATAGTAGGATATGGAGGTAGTGGCATAGGTAAGGAAAAGGTAGAGGCATATAAGGCTAACGAGCATCCAGGTGGAGCGACTGCCCTGGAAATGGTAAGGCTCGGAGGCGGGGGCTTCCTTTGCTCCGGTCTGTCCGGTGGGAGCAGTATTGATTATTCGGTGCTTGTTGACATACTTCTGGGTCATAAACGGCACGAGCAGAAGAGGAATGATAGGGGTGAGGTAGACCACAAAGGCGGCGTGCCAGTTGATGGCAGCGACGATACCGACGTATATGTTAGCCACAATGACCATTGCGTTGGAGGTGGTGGATTTCAGTCCCAAGTCAGCCTGGCGTGAGCTGCCCATAAACCATTCGGAGATGTATCCGGCAGCGACGGGCACTACAAGTCCGCAACCCACGCCGACTAAGCATCCGAGCACGATAAGCGCCATCATGCTATGGGCAAAGAAACAGCCGATGCCGGCAAAGAGGAATATCAGAAGACCCGTCATCAGCACGGCTGTCTGCCTTGAGGCGGTTGAGATCTTTCCTGCGATGAGCACCACAGGAATCATACAAAGATTGGGCAAGGAGGTGACCAACTGTGCCTCCATTTCCGAGGAGTGGAAAATCTCACGCAGTTTCCCAAGCATCGGAGAGACTGCTAATCCCGGCATATTAATAGTCAAGGATATGGATAATATAGCAAGAAGGGAAATCATAGGCATCTTGCCGTTGCCCGAACTGACGTACCTCATAGCAAAACCGATTTTAAGTTAATTTTGTGGAAGCCTATCCCGGAGCAGAACTTACCGGAGGTTATAACTTTATAACTCTTCATTACCGGGATTGTTTATATTATGAAACAAACAATTTGAAAAAAAGGAGATATTATGTTGTGGTGGTGCCACTATCCTTAAAGCCTCCAATCCGGTTATGGTGTTAACCGAATTGGAGGCTTTAAATAGGGGACATAGGTTGTATTACTATGCCATAGATATAACTATGCTGAGGTGACGGACTATATTACAGTAAGCTCCAAGCCACTGTGAGACCTGCCATCACGATAGCTACCATCGACATAAGTTTGATGAGGATATTGAGGCTGGGGCCCGACGTGTCTTTGAAAGGATCGCCAACGGTGTCGCCGGTGACAGTGGCTTTGTGTACCTCACTGCCCTTGCCACCGAAATGACCCTCTTCAACGTATTTCTTGGCATTGTCCCACGCGCCGCCGGAGTTAGCCATGAATATGGCAAGCACGAAGCCGGCTGAAAGACCGCCTACGAGCAGACCTACCACGCCCGGGACTCCGAAGATAAGACCTGTGAGGATAGGCACGGCAATAGCAAGCACTGACGGGAACACCATCTCACGCTGCGCTCCCTTGGTGGAGATTTTCACACACTGTGCATAGTCTGGTTCTGCCTCACCACTGAGTATACCCTTTATCTCACGGAACTGACGGCGTACCTCCTCTACCATCTTGGCTGCAGCACGTCCCACGGCGTTCATCGTGAGTCCGCAGAATAGGAATGCCATCATAGCTCCGATAAACATGCCGGAGAGCACTTTCGGATTCATAAGTGTAACGTCGTAATAGGTCATGAAGTCGGTGAACGTTGCCTCATGGATAGGTACATTATTGGGTATCACTTCACCTGTATTTGGGTCTATGGCAGTGCCTATCTGAATGAACTGGTTGCCGAGGCGCGTAAGACCGATACGAATTTCCTCAACGTAAGAAGCAAGGAGTGCAAGACCTGTCAAGGCTGCCGAACCTATGGCGAAACCTTTGCCTGTGGCAGCTGTGGTGTTGCCGAGTGAGTCGAGAGCGTCTGTGCGACGGCGTACCTCCTCACCGAGACCGCTCATCTCAGCGTTGCCACCAGCATTGTCGGCAATCGGACCATAAGCGTCAGTGGCAAGTGTGATACCCAGTGTGGAAAGCATACCTACGGCTGCAATACCGATACCGTAGAGACCCATGCCGACGTTGGTGAAGTCATAGCCGGATGCAAGCCAGAAGGAGAGGATGATACCTGCCACAACCGCGATAACGGGGATAGCGGTTGACACCATACCGAGACCGATGCCGGAGATTATGACTGTGGCAGGACCTGTGGTGCCGCTCTCTGCGAGTTTCTTTGTGGGGGTGTATGATTGGGAAGTATAGTATTCGGTTGAACGTCCGATAACGATACCTACTAAAAGACCGACAACAACAGCGAGGGAGATATTGACCCAGTTCTGCATCTGGAGAAGCCAGAGAATAAGGAAAGTGGCTCCGACAATAAGTATTGAGCTGAGATTGGTGCCGAGCGAGAGTGAGCCGAGAAGATCCTTTATGGAGGCATCCTCCTTTGTCTTCACAGAGAATATACCTATAATTGAGAGTATGATACCTACGGCTGCAATGAGCATCGGGGCGATAACTGCCTTATACTGCATTTCAACAGAGTCGGCTCCCATAAAAGCTGCCGCACCCAAAGCGGAGGTTGCAAGGATTGAGCCACAGTAAGATTCGTAAAGGTCGGCACCCATACCGGCAACGTCACCTACGTTGTCGCCCACATTGTCGGCGATAGTCGCTGGGTTGCGCGGGTCATCTTCGGGAATACCGGCTTCAACCTTACCCACAAGGTCGGCACCGACATCGGCTGCCTTTGTGTAGATACCGCCACCGACACGTGCGAAGAGTGCCTGTGTGCTGGCACCCATACCGAATGTAAGCATCGTGGTGGTAATCATACATAGTTTGGCTGTGGGGTTAAGCACGTCATCAGCTACGCAGAGGTTGAGCAGCCAATACCAGAAGGAGATATCGAGCAGACCGAGCCCTACCACTACAAGACCCATAACCGCACCGCTTCGGAAAGCCACGCGCAAACCGCCGTTGAGCGACTGACGTGCTGCATTGGCTGTACGTGCAGATGCATAGGTGGCGGTCTTCATACCCAGGAAACCTGACAAACCGGAAAAGAAACCACCGGTGAGGAATGCCACAGGCACCCAGGGATTCTGTAGATTGAATCCATACGCCATCACGGAGAAGAGGATTACGAGCACGATAAACACAATGCCGACGATTTTATATTGTTGCCTGAGATAAGACATTGCGCCTTGGCGCACATAGGAGGCGATCTTCTCCATCGTCGGAGTTCCTTCGCTCTCACCTTTCATTTGCTGATAGAAGAACCATGCCAGCAGAAGCGCTATGACCGATGACACGGGCACTATCCAAAATAAAGATTCCATAGTTAGATGTGTTAAGTTGGTTTATGAAAATATTTGGGTTAACAGAAATACTAAAAATATTTCGGCAAGCAAATGTAATAATAAAAAATGAGGCAGCAATGCCTCATAAATAAAAAATCAAAAAATTTTTTCAAATGTCGAGTCGGATTGTCGTGATTCGGCTTTTCAGATGTCGAGTTGACTTGACAGGGTAAGTTTCTTTGTGGGATTGACTGCGCTCAGGTGGGAGAGCACGGGAAGCATATCAGTATAGGCGTGTACGAGCACCACGAAGTTGATCTCTGTCTTATTTTCTGCATAATTATATTCAAGGAAGTAAGTGGATAGATGGACCTTATCATTATGGAGTACCTCCTTATAGGGCTTCAGATCGGTGACAATCTTCTCTACGGTCATACCTATCACTTTTGATTCCTGACCGAGTTTGCGACGCTTCTCATATTGCTCGAATGTGACGAGAGTAAGCAAAATGAGCAACGTAGCACCTATAGAACAGAGATACATACCGATGCCAACCGCCATACCTATTATGGCTGTCATCCATATGCCGGCAGCTGTGGTCAATCCCCTTACAGCACCTTTCATATGTATCATGGCACCGCCGCCGAGGAAACCGATACCGGTGATTACCTGGGCTGCGATACGTCCCGGGTCGCCGTTTTTCAGCCCGAGATAGACCTGGGGCACATAGATTGAAAGCAGCATTGCGAGGCAGGCTCCCATAGAGATGAGGGCGAATGTACGGATACCCGCTATCTGACCCTTGCGCTTACGCTCGGCTCCAACCACCATACCAAGCATCATGCTCAGGATGAGGCGAAACATACTGTTGGTCATATTGACCTCAAGCGAATTTATATTTTCATAAAACCAATTTAACCAAGTCATAATAAGATATAGTTCGGATATTAGAATAGCAATCAGTAATTGGCAACAACCAACTGCTGATTGCTATTTTTTAGAGTAAATATAAGGTTGGCTGATAATTAGTCTTCCTCTTCCTTCATGTTGTGGAATACGTTCTGCACGTCTTCGTCGTCTTCAAACTTCTCAAGGAGCTTCTCGATAGCCTCACGCTGTTCGGGGGTCACATCCTTGTAGTCGGTAGGAATACGTTCGAACTCGGCTGATACGATTTCAAGACCACTCTCCTCAAGGAATTTCTGGAGGTTGGCAAACTGGTCGAACGCACCGTAGATGAGCCATTCCTCATCTTCTGCCTCAAGCTCTGCCTCATAGTCCATAAGGTTAAGCTCGAAATCCTCCATTGAGGTATCCTCATTTGGCTTTACGTGGAACACGCTCTTATGGTCGAAAAGGAAAGAGAGTGAACCCTGGGTGCCGAGTGAGCCGCCGTGTTTGTTGAAGTAGCTGCGCACATTGGCTACGGTACGCTGGTTGTTGTCGGTAGCGGTTTCCACTACGATGGCGATGCCGTGAGGACCATATCCTTCGTATACAATCTCCTTATAATCGCCGGCATCCTTGTCGGTGGCTTTCTTTATGGCACGTTCAACAGTGTCTTTGGGCATATTGGCAGCCTTGGCGTTCTGCATGAGCACACGCAGACGGGGATTCATATCCGGATCGGGACCTCCTGCCTTAACGGCTATGGTGATTTCCTTACCGATACGGGTGAATGTACGGCTCATATTGCCCCAACGTTTCAGCTTTCTTGCTTTACGATATTCAAATGCTCTTCCCATTTGTAGTTGTTTCTTATGTTGTGTCTGTTTGTTATGTTTTGGTCAAAAATCTTATCTGAGCTGTGCTCCGGCTTGCTCAAGAGCCTTGATAACCTTCTGCATCACGGCATCTATTTGGCGGTCGTTGAGAGTCTTCTCATCGTCCTGGAGAGTTATGGCTATGCCGTAGCTCTTCTTACCGGCAGGAAGGTTCTTACCCTCGTAGACATCGAAGAGGGTCACGTCTTTGAGAAGCTTGCGGTCGGCTTTGCGCACAATCTCGGCAATGCGGGCGAATGTCACATCCTTGTCGATGAGGAGTGCGAGGTCACGGCGCACGGGTTGGGTCTTCGGAAGCGGAGTGTAGGTGACGTTATGGTTTGCCACAAGCTTAAAGAGGGTGTTCCAGTCGAGAGAGGCATACACCACTTCACGGTCGATGTCGAAGCGTTTCAGGAGCTCGTGACGCAGAATACCCAACTCACCGATACGCTTGCCCTGACGGGTGGCGATGTTCAGACGGGCTGCAAAGAATTCATCGGTATCCTGTGTGTATACCAAGGCTCCCTCTGAAAGACCGAGTATCACAAAAATGTTCTGCACAATGCCCTTGAGGTCGAATACTGATGCCTCCACAGCCTTGCGGTTCCATGATGGAAGAATGAAGTCGCCTGTGAGCCAGAGCGCGAGTTCCATATGCTCTGAGAAGGGAGCAAGGGGTTTTTCCTCAGTGATTTCCTTCTCAGGGTTGCAGCTGTAGACATTGCCGAACTCATAGAAGCGGAGATTGTCAGCTTTACGGTTGATGTTATGGGCAATGCTTTCAAGACCGCCGAATAGGAGTGTCTGACGCAGAACGCCGAGGTCATTGCTCAGAGGATTCATAACCTTTACGCAATGATCGAGAGGCATCTGCTCCGATTTTTCATAATAGGATACGGCAGTGAGGGAGTTGTTGAGTATCTCCATAAAACCTTCACCTGTGAGGCGGTCGCTCACGCGCTGCTGAAGCTCATAGCTGAGGTCAGTGTCACCCTTGGGCGACAGATTAGTGTGCATTTCGGAGCTGAATTCCACGTTGTTGTAACCATAGACACGCAGAATCTCCTCAACCACGTCGCAAGGACGGGTTACGTCTACGCGGTAAGCGGGCACGCGCAGATGTAGCAGATCATTATTGGCAGCATCCTTCTCAACGCTGATTTCCAACGCACGCAGGATGGCGATTATAAGTTCTTCGGGAATCTCCTTGCCGATTAAGTCTGCACAGTAGGAGAGTGAGAAGTCTATGGGTGTCGGTTCTACCGGGGCAGAGTTAACATCTATCACATCTCCACAAATCTCACCTCCGGCAAGTTCCTTTATCAGACAGGCTGCCAGCTTGGCGGCATATACATTTATATTGGGGTCGGCACCACGCTCATAACGGAATGAGGCATCGGTGTTGAGTCCGTGGCGACGTGCCGTGCGACGTATACGGGTAGGGTTGAAGTAGGCACTTTCGATGAATACATCCTTTGTGTCGGTGGTCACACCTGATTCCAGGCCGCCGAACACACCGGCTATACACATCGGTTCCTCTGCGTCGCATATCATAAGGTCAGCCTCGTTAAGAGTGCGCTCCACGCCGTCGAGGGTGACAAACTTGGTACCTTCGGGACAGGTGCGCACCACAATCTCCTCACCCTTAATCTTGGCAAGGTCGAAGCAATGGAGCGGCTGACCGATGCCGTTGAGGATGAAGTTGGTGATGTCTACGATATTGTTGATGGGACGTTGACCGATAGCTATAAGGAGATTGCGGAGCCATTCGGGCGATTCCTTCACCTCGACGTTGCGGATAGTGATGCCGCAGTAGCGCGGTGCGCCCTGGGTGTCTTCCACTTTGATGGCAACGGCTCCATCGGTTCTGTCGGGAGCGAAAGAGTTGACATCAGGCACTCTGACTTCCGTTGAAAGCTCAGTGCCGTTCTCATAGTTCTCACGGGTGAAGAGGGCTTTCATATCGCGTGCCACACCGTAGTGGCTTGCCGCGTCCACACGGTTAGGGGTAAGTTCCACCTCAAGGCAGTAGTCGCTCTCCACATTGAAATACTGAGCTGCGGGTGTGCCGGCAGCCACTGAGTCGGGAAGCACCATAATTCCGGCGTGGCTGTCGCCGATTCCGATCTCATCTTCGGCGCAAATCATACCGTTGCTCTCAACGCCACGGATTTTCGATTTCTTGATCTGGATTTCCTTGTCGCCGTCATAGAGGACAGTGCCGATTGTGGCTACCACTACGGTCTGACCGGCTGCCACATTGGGAGCGCCGCATACAATCTGCCGGGGCTGACCGTCGCCAAGGTCTACTGTCGTGATATGGAGATGATCGGAGTTGGGATGAGGCTCACAGGTGAGCACTTTACCGATCACGAGGCCACGAAGGCCACCCTTAATGCTCTCCACCTCCTCTATCTGGTCGCACTCAAGGCCAAGGGATGTAAGAGCCGCTGCCAGCTCCTTTGGAGAGAGAGAAAAATCAATGTAGCGTTTGAGCCACTTGTAAGAGATATTCATAAATTTATGATACTGTCTGTTGGTCTGTGGAGAACCCTCACGCAAAAGGTGGGGCATTCAAGGCGCAAAAGTAACAATAATTGCGTAAATCTCCAAATTTTTGTCAGTGGTATAGAGGCTGTAGAGTCGAATCATTATGAAAGAGGGAGCGTTGGCAGCGGGTATAGAGTTCAGGGTGGAGGTTATTCTTCGATTATGTGTTCGAAACTGCTCCAGTTGGGTGTAGAGCGGTAACTGTCGGCAGTCCCTTTGGGGACGTAGAGTGTGCAGCCCTCTGTTTGTGGCACGAATTTAAGCGGTAGGGGATTGGTCCAGTGCAGATGCAGCCGGGTCACCTTGCAGAATGCCAAGGCTGAGGCGGAAATGTCGGTGAGACATTCCGGAAAGGACAGCGAACTAATTACGGAATTTGTGGCAAACGCCTCATTTCCCAAGGTAGTAAGCTCTGAGTTGGTAGGAATGTTAATCTCTGTGAGGTTAGGGCATTTCCAGAATGTCTGACTGCCTATGGACTGCACCGTACTCGGAATGTCAATGCTTTCCAATCCGGAACACCCGCTGAACGCTGTTGGGTCTATCGCTTTCAGATTTTTCGGGAGATCAATATGAACGAGATTCACGGCATCTCTGAAAAAGGCGTGAGGAATCTCATCGGGGAATGTCTCCGGGAGGTCGTCCAAACCGCGGGGGTTCCAGCGATAAGCCTCGAAAGGATTTAGGCATCCGTGTATAATGGCGCAATCTGATAAATCAAGCGAAATAGGGCTGTCGTGATCAGGGGATTTGCTTATTACCAATAACTTCTTCAGCTCTGCAAGGTCTATGGCATTTATATCTCCCTTCACCGCAAGCTGCCTGATTCGTCGGAGGTTCTTGGTGCCGTCGCCTAAAAGAATTTGGAGTCTGCCTGCCTCCGGAGCCTCTATGGTCACCTCCTCACCGAAAGGAGCCGGCTGCTGCACAATATATGGATTACGGCATACCATAGGCGACATACCGTTGACTTTCAAATCAACGGCAGCAATTCGCCCTAACCCGGTATTCCTGTTTACCGTTAGGGTAAGGATCCACGCATCCTCCTCAGAATCAACTTTTGCCACGTCAGTTATTTTCATCCAATCACAGTCAGAGGGATATACATTTGCTGTGAGTGTACCATTTGCTTTGACCGGAATGGAGATGACGCCGGCATCAGCCTCCGCTACATAGCCATCCATTTCGGGCACAGCTTCAACCGCCTCCGGTTCCTCGTCTCCCTTTACTCCGTTGTCAGGCTCATCCTTGCTGCTGCAACCCATCATGCCTATGATGAGCGCCAATGCCAGATACTTTAAGATATAATTGATTTTACTGTTCATAAGGAAAAGAATTTAAAAGCCATTCACTCATAAGGGCTATCCTCACTCATAAGGGGTATAAGGCTCCTCTACAATGTTTTGAAAATTACACCAGTTAGGGGTCACGCGATATAGGTCGGCTGTCCCTTCGGGCACATAGAGGGTACACCCATCCGTTTCGGGCACAATCTCCACCTCCTCAATATAATAGAACCAATGCAAATGCAGATTCTTCACCCTACACCCTGAGAATGAGTTTGGAGAAATGTATACGAGAATCTCAGGAAGGGAGAGCGACTCGATCACGGAGCCGGTGGTGAAGACCTCATCCCCGATAATGTTCAACATTGAATTGTCAGGAATGTTAATCTCCGTAAGATTGGGACAATCCCGGAACGCCCGGTTGCCAATCTGTTTTACCAGATATGGAATATCTATGCTTTTCAGCCCGGAACATCCGCTGAACGCCATACGCTCTATCACATATGAATCCATAGTCTCGGTTTCAGGCAACACTACATGAGTGAGATTCGCAGCATTAGTGAAAAGCCCGTAGGGAATACAGCTGTAGCCGGTTAGGTCTGTCGGATACCATGACTCAGCGGGCTTCCATCCGTAACGCTTAAATGGATTATTCAGGGAGCTTGTAGTAATGTGGCAGTTGGAAAGATCAATTGAAACGGGATAGTCAAGCACACTCTTCTCATCTGCCATAAACAGTTTCTTCAATAACCGCAGGTCAAAACCGTTGATTCCTCCTATTAATGTCAGTTTCCTGATTCTGCTGAGGTTCTCAACGTCGTTACCCATAAGCACTTGGAGCATACCTGATTCCTCCACGTCTATGGTGACTTCCTCATTGAAAGGCGCAGGGTGCTGGACGATATAGATTTCCTCCGTCTCCCTCCCCTCTACATTCAGATAAAGGGCGGCAATGCGTCCCAAGCCGGTGTTCTCATCCAATGAGATAGTGATTGTCCAGTCATCCTCTCCTGATGCATCCTTTTCTATGCTTGATAGGTGTGTCCAATCACAGTTGGAAGGATATACCTCCGCTGTGAGTATACCGTTAGCCTTTACTGGTATGGATATGGAAATTTCCTCACAAGGCACCTCATAACCATTCTCCTCTGTAACAGCAGTAGGCCGACCGTGCTGACGCACATGGATTTCGGTGGTCATATTACCCTGTCTCAAACTGACGATACCCGATCTCTCGGCATAGTCTCTATTGACCTCAACCGAAATTTCCAACTGTCCTTTTCCCTCACCATAATCTACGGCTGCCGAGAGCCAGTCTCGGTCAGTCTGTACCGCCACGGGAAGGTTTTGTGTGGAGGTAAAATTCAAAGTAAGGCTATGTTCGCCATAGTCGAGGGATAGTCCTTGGTTGATAATAGTTGCTGAGTCGTTATCCCAAATCAGTCCCTTGTCCGGCTCATCTTTGCTGCATCCCAAAAGGATAATCAGCACCCCTAAAGTCAGATACTTCAATACCTTGTCCATATCATATAAAAATTAGTTTGCGGTTGCAAAATTACACTAAAAAACAGCTATAACCTAATTTTATAGCTGTTTTATTTTATATTTGTTTCCGTTTAGTTTCCGACCCAGTTTTTGCTTTTTGACTATGTGCGGACTAACGCGATATGAGGTGGTGTTAACCAAGTTTGACACAGAGGGCTAACAGTATCAGGGAAAGGAGTACTATGAGCTTTAGAAGGTATTTACGTCGCGGTGACCTTTGGCTTAGAAAGTATGCCAGATAGGTTGCTAATGCCCAAATGTCTATAATGGCTCTTTGCATATGGAGAGTGCCTTTGACAGTTTCAAATGTCAAATCTCCGACAACCAAGCATACTCCAATCAACATAATGTATTTGAAGAATTGGCTGTCGTAGATACTAAAGATATTCTTTGAAAACGATGCCATAGCTTATAGGTTTATCATTCTATTAAAGTCTATCATTCTAATTAAAGAGGTGTCATACTGCTCGCTTACAAGTTTAGTGACTTATTTACGTGCGGGGGGTGAAGCCGAATTTTTTGCGCTTTTTGTTTTGGGTTCCTGCTAAGGGAAGCTCGATGCGGAATGTGGTGCCTTTTCCAAGATCGGAATCTTTCACGAATATCTTGCCGCCGTGGTATTCCTCGATGATACGCTTCACAAGCGTAAGGCCGAGACCCCACCCTCGCTTCTTGGTGGTGAAACCCGGTGAGAAAACATTCTTGAAGTTCTTGCGGGCTATCCCTTTGCCGGTGTCTTTAACCTCTATCCACACCTTGTCTTTCTCGGCACCGGTGGTAACAGTAATGGAGCCTTCCCCACCCATGGCATCCACCGCATTCTTTGTAAGGTTTTCCATAACCCATTCAAAGAGAGAGGGGGAGAGCATTACGCCGTGGTCGTCGTGGGATAGGTTCATTGTAAGTGTCACCTTTCCCGATATGCGGCTCTTCATATATTGCAGGGAATGTTTTACGGCTTCGTTAAGATATTCGAGCTGTACTTCCGGGTTGGAACCTATCTTGGAGAATCGCTCGGCTATGGTGGAGAGACGGTGGACATCCTTGTCGATTTCGTCGGTGACCTCCTTGGCTACATCGGAGGCTATCAAATATTCATTCCAAGCCATCAAAGAAGAGATTGGGGTGCCGAGCTGATGGGCAGTCTCTTTGGATAGTCCTGCCCATACGCGGTTCTGCTCCGCTTTCTTTGTATAGACCACTGCCACATATATGATAAGCACAAGGATTATCATTACTACGAGTTGGATGTAGGGGTAAAGGCTCAGTCGCTTCAGAAGGATGGAATCTTCGTAATAGATATACTGATAGGCATTATAGTATATCTCCACCCTTATGAAATGTGGATCGGTTTCGGCAAGGTCGCGCAAGGCACGTCCCCCTCCGGCTTTACGCAGACGGGCTGTGAGATATTGGCGGTTGCGGGGCGACAGCTCCTCAAACGTCTGTGGCTCGGGTCCCGGTTTTTCCGGCAGCAGGAAGTTGCGGTAGTCGAGGATGTTATAGGCAGAGTCAGCCACGAGCACCGGGATTGAGTTGTTTTGGCTGATAATGGCTAAAAGAAACTCGAAATCGGAGTCAACATTTGATTTTGCGAGACGTTCCGTGGCACTTGCCCATATGTTCATCCTCTCGCGTTCCTGCTGGGCAAGCTCCTTCACGAGGCTATTGCTGACGAGCAGAAATGCGACGATAGCAATTACAGAGACGGCTAAGAATATGATTTTGCCGGCACGTTGGCGTTCATAGAGACCCATTTCTGAAAAACGTTAACTATGATGGCAAATCTCCCCTGTCTTGAGGGAGTCGAGAATGAAGCGGGCTACGGAATCGGTAGTGTTGGCGCCGATTATGATGTCGGCGATCTCTTTGACGTCTTGCACGGCGTTGTCTACAGCCACAGCCACATCCGCTTCGCGCATCATCGGGATGTCGTTGATATTGTCACCAAACACCACAACACACTCTGCACCCGTTTTCTCCTTCAGTTTTCGGAGAGCGTTGGCTTTTGAGGCAGCGGAGGAGAACACTTCCAAAATACCCATATCGGGCCCGTAATTATCGTGGTAGTATATGGGGTTGGTGCCCTCTATTTCAAGGATGTCACGATAGGTGGCTTCTGTGCGTTTGCTCGGCTGCATAGAATAGAACAGCACCACATTTTCCAAAGGATTCGGGAGGATGGAGGTGCCGTCTTCAGGAATGTGGAAACGTTTATACCGCATATCGTCACGCTGGGAAATAAACACCTTTTCGCAATTGGTAAGATTTCTGTAGTGGTAGATGTCAATCACCTCTTGCGAGAGGGTATAGATAAAGGTGGGCAGGTCGTGGTTTTTAAACTGCTCCATAACTTTCTGTGCAGTATCCGGCTCCATATGAATCACGTCGGAATAACGTCCTGTAGAGGGATGCCACATTGCACTGCCTGTCATTACTATATATGGAAGGCGGGTGTTGACACTGCTCATTATCGCATCTACTGTGGAGGGTGTGCGGGCTGTGGCAATGCTGAACATCACACCCCCTTCAAGGGCTTCGTTGAGCATGGCTACGGTAGTGGGGGAGAGTTTGGAATTGCTTCCGAGCAGAGTGCCGTCGAGGTCGCTTACAAACAGAGTATTGGAAATGGGAATCATCTTTTTTTGCTTGTTTTGATTTCTTCCCATTCCACATCGCTAACTTGGCTTTCGTGATATACGGTTGTGTTTCTGCCGTCGGAAGCGGTGGCTCCGATTGTGGTTTCGGAGTAGCTGATGGTCTCTGTAAATTCCACATCCTCGGCATACTCTTTAGGAATAAGAGGTTCGTTGCCGTAGGAACGTGTAGAACGGCGGCGCGATGAGCGACCGTCATAATAGCTTGATGCTCCTTGCGAAGAGCGTTGGTTTTGGGCTTTCTGCTCTTCGCGTTGTTGGCGTTTGGCTTCCCTCGAACCGGGACGCGGAGGCATACCCGTAGCCTTACGGATATAATCCTCAGTGCGACGCGCCATAAAGCCGGCAAGCCAACGTTTAATCTGCTGGCCGAAGAGAAGCCACACTATGGCGAATATTACTAATACGATTACTACTGTCATCTGATAATTAATTTAGGGCATTAGCCCATCTGCAAATTTTGTGGGTCAGCCTTATCAGGCTTTCTCTTGCATACAGAGAGATAAGAGCACATAGAACACGATGAGCCAGAGCAGACCTGCCACGCCGAATGTGAAGCAGCACACCCCGGCAGCCACTACGAGAAGGAACCTTGGGAAATTGTCTTTCAAATTCAGATTCTTGAACTTGAGGGAGAACATCTTAAAGGGTGAGTTCATCAGATAGCACTCCACAAGCAGGATAGGGATAAACCAATACCACATGGAGAGAAAATCTACGTTTTCCTGTGCGAAGAGGGCTGCAAAGCCAATCCAGAAGATGGCGTTGGCAGGAATGGGAAGGCCGATGAACGTGGTGGTCTGTCGGGTGTCGAGATTAAATCGGGCGAGACGTATGGCTCCTGCCACGGGTATGAGGAGCGCTGTCCAACCTACCCAGGGGTCGAGACCCTGCTGGAGCAGGAGGTTGAGCACTATGATGGCAGGTGCGACTCCGAAAGTCACGAGGTCGCAGAGCGAGTCGAGTTCCTTGCCTAATTCGGAATAGGCTTTAAGAGCGCGGGCTGCAAAGCCGTCGAGAAAATCGGCTACCGCACCTATAGCTATGAATATGAATGCCCATTGATAGGCTAAGAGACCCCACATAGGGGCTGTGGCACGGGAGCCTGCCACTATTGCCATACACCCTGCAAGGAGATTTATGCAGGTGATGGAGTTCGGAATATTTCGTTTTATCGGATTCATTTCTTTTGTTTTGAAGTGAGACGTGCCACAGGTGTAACGCCTCCCCTTACGATTTGTTTCATGTCAACAAGAATTTCTGCATCTGTGGGGAGGTAAAGGTCAACACGTGAGCCGAATTTTATGAAGCCGAGATGATCGTCGATATTGGCGTGTGTGCCGCGTCGGGCATAGGTTACGATTCGCCGTGCCATTGCTCCGGCAATCTGCCTCACAGTTATACGGTGACCGTAGGTCTCGATTCCGATTGTGCTTCGCTCGTTTTCCGTGCTGGCTTTCGGCAGATATGCCGAGAGGAAGCGTCCGCGATGATGGCGCACATACTCAACCGTTCCATCCACCGGATACCAGTTGGCGTGGACGTTCAGAGGCGACATGAAGACTGAGAGCATTATGGCTTCGCTCTTGAGATATTCTCCTTCATAGACTTTTTCGATGGCTACTACTTTGCCGTCTACGGAGCTGACCACCATGTCGCGGCGTTCTCCACGATAGCGACGCTTGGGACACCGGAAGAAGTTGAACACAAAAATATAGACCACAGCCGACAAGGTTGTGAATATAGTCGGTAGTACAACAGGGGGCATAAAAAGCCACACCGGCACGTTGAGCGCGGCGAGAACGATGGGGAGGAGTATGAGGATATTTGTGCCTTCGCGGTGAATCTTCACTTTTATATGTCTATTGCAGGATCCGGTAATATCTTTTTTAGTATAAGATCCGTCCTTATCTATTTATATTGATAACTGTCTGTCACGGGTTACGTCTATAACAAGATTTGCAGCGGGTCTATATTGTCTGCAAATTTAAGGTTTTTCTTAGTTTCTCACAAATTTTTTGTAACTTTACGGTGCATTTTCAACTCGCAACTACCGGATATGGCACAACAACAAGCTTTATTAGTGGTTAATCCAGTGGCAGGCACCCGCTCAAAGCGTGGTCTCGACGAGATTGTAGCCGAGCGTCTTTCCGAGAACGACGTTAAGGTAACCACTGTCTTCACCGAGGGTCCGGGCCACGCTTCCGACCTTGCCTCACGAGCTGTGAGGGAGGGTTTTGATATGGTTATCGCCGCAGGTGGCGATGGCACTGTCAATGAAGTGGCAAACATACTCTCTAATACGAAGGTGGCTTTGGGAATTATCCCCCTCGGCTCCGGCAACGGACTTGCCCGGTCGCTCGGCATCCCTCAGGATGTGGGGGAGGCCCTAAACATCATTGGGGAGGGTCACATCTCCAGATGTGACCGTGGTCTTGTGAACGGTATGCCTTTCTATTGCACTTTCGGGGTCGGTTTCGATGCTGCCGTGAGTGAGAAGTTCGCCTCGATGAAGCGCAGAGGCCGCGTGACGTATGTGCGGAGTGTGCTCCGTGAGTTTTTTAATTATAAAAGCCAACCTTATGCCATATCAATAGGAGGGAAAGTGATTACAGAGCGTGCTTTTCTTGTAGCCGTGTGTAATGCCTCACAGTATGGCAATAACGCCTATATCGCTCCTCAGGCAAAGCTATCTGACGGGTTGCTCGATCTCATAGTGATACATGAAGGTTCGCCGCTATCGTCGGTGAAGGTGGGTGTGGACCTGCTCACAGGTTTTCTTGACCGTAACACACGCATTGACACTTTCCGCATCAGTTCGGCTACTATAACCCGACTCCATCCGGGTGCCGCGCATCTTGATGGAGAACCGTTGACTATGGGTACGCATTTACAGGTGAGCTGTAATCCTTCGGCATTGTCGGTGTTCGCTCCTGAGAAGGAGGAGGAATTTAAGCCGATTTTCTCACCTATACGTGCCATGCTCTCCGATTTGCGCTATGATATGCTTGCCAAGTTGAAGCCTCAATAGTCAGTCTAATTCGATTATTATCTCTCCTGCCCAGATATTGTCTATCTGTACTCCGCCCGTGATGAAATTGGTAAGAAGTTTGCCGCTCACTGTGGTGATTTTCCCTCGCTCAGTGGGAATCCTTATCCCGACAGTTTGCGACACCACGGCTTTTGCCGAGTTGAAAATGCTTATCGAAACGGTATGGGTGCATTGTTCGGGTGGACTGAAGAGCCAATCGGAGGCGATGCTCATCTCGATACCGGGAATTGTGACAAGCAGGATGGGAGAGGTGAATTCTATCCCGCTTGTCGGATCCATAGCTGTGCCGTCAGACATAGAGAATGCGGTGGGGATGTCAGAGTCATAGGTAAGGGTGACATAGTATTTCTCTCCCTGTCGGCGTGCTTGTTCGGTTTGAGCCATAAACTCTTCATAGTCGGTGGCGACTAAACGGAAGCGCGACACAGGTAGCGAGAGAGTGAGATTCATATGCTCTGTCGCCTCCCATTTTCCGGCAAGGTGTCTAAGGTCAAGTCGGTCGGCGGCAGTGAGGCAAAGACGTTTTTGGCTCTCTTCTCCATAGGGCAACA
Organism: uncultured Porphyromonadaceae bacterium; assembly: GCA_947177145.1. Taxonomy (GTDB): domain Bacteria; phylum Bacteroidota; class Bacteroidia; order Bacteroidales; family Muribaculaceae; genus Lepagella. The sequence goes on along the minus strand of CAMWTL010000013.1, from coordinate 3,254 downwards.
AGGCTCTTATCACTTCAGGATGTGATATGTCATACCCTAACGGCTTCAGAGTTTCAGGTTCAAGATAGTCGCTCCAAGCGGAGATAGCATATTCTTCGGCTTTGAGTTTGAAGGGTAGGGTAAATGTATAGAGACCATTGATTATTTCTTGGGGTTCAATTACCCTTGTCACTTTTTCTTTTGCACCGTTGCTGCCGTTTATCTCAATATATAATCTTCGTGGCCAGTTTTCCGCACGTGTGGCATAAGAGTCATCTTCTGACAGGGAGGTGTGGATGTCACTCCATTCTTCTGCAAATTCAACGGTTAGGTCTACATTGATCTCCGTAGGATCTATTGATTCCTCCGGAGTAGGATAGGTATGGATACACCCTGTCAGTAGCATTGCAGCAAACAATGTCATGCATATAATTGAAAGTATTTGGTATCTGCCGGGTGGATAGGTGTGGGAAAAGCCGGGAGTGTTAGGATGATGTGAAGCGCACATTTTAATATAGATTGTCTTAATAATTGGGATTGTAAGAAAAATATCAGGTGTTGACTGTCAGGTTAGATTTTCAGATGGTAAACCAAGGATATGGAAAGATGGTCGAGTCCGAAATAGGAGGTGTTGCGGGTGTCAGCCAACTGTCCGTTATAGGTATTGTAGAATCGGTCATATCTTGTGTTGAGGTAACCCACTCCGGCACTCAGTTCAAGACCCCAGTTCTCATCGAATCGGAAAGCGTAGCCGTAGGTTATGCCGGCTCCGAGCAATGGTCGTCCCCGGTCTTGATAGCGGTAGCTGTTCCATTTCAAATTATACCACACCACCGTTGCGTGTATGCCACCGAAGTGTCCGTATCCCGGCTCGGATAGCCACCATCTTCCTTCCGGCTGGAATGCAGCGACGCGCAAAGCGTGTTTTTCTGCAATAAACCATGGGCAATACCATATGGGGAGTGAGACGGTGATTTGTCGAGTCACCTGAATTTCCGCTTCGATGTTCATAATGGTAGCTGCCCAAGGGAGAGCGTTGGCTTTTATCATCAGTAGTCTTGGCGAGTGGTCTTCAGTGGGGTTCACTGTGAGAGCTGCCGGTACATATTGGGTTGAGTCCGGTAAGATTGAGTCCGGACTATTCTCAATAGAATTTTGTGCTATACAGGGCACTGACGTGGTAATGACGGCACATATGATTAAGTGTCGGAGTTTCATAATTGATAAGGGTAAATTTTGGGAACTGAAAAATAGGGTAAATTAAGGAAATAAGGAGAGGAAGTATGCTAAAGGAGTCGGAAGTAGTTCCTTCAGCAGCTTATGAAGATTGGGTGTAAAGAGTGAGGAGGCAAGAGGGTCGTGAGTCATATAAAATGGCTCACGACCTTTTAAGGATTGAGTCAGGGTTTGGACTGGGGAACTTCTACGAGAGGGATGTATTTACCATAGCCCTCCTCTTCCATCTTTTCAAGTGGAATGAAACGTAGCGATGCCGAGTTGATGCAGTAGCGCAGACCGCCGTCTTCTTGTGGACCGTCGGGAAAGACGTGACCGAGATGTGCCCCGCTGCTTGCCGAGCGCACCTCAGTGCGTATGCGCCCGAACGATGTGTCACGGTGTTCTGTAATCAGTGAATCGTCGATGGGGCGGGTGAAGGCGGGCCATCCGCATCCAGAATTGTATTTACGGCTTGATACGAAAAGGGGAGTACCGTCTGTGATGTCTACATATATGCCCGGACGGAACTCCTCGTCATATTCGTTGATGTAGGGGCGTTCGGTAGCTCCGTTCTGGGTCACTTCCCACTGAAGGGGAGTAAGGCGGCGACGTAGCTCCTCCTTGTCGATTTTCTTTTCGTTTACTGGTGTGTCGGCTACATGCGGTTTCATTTCGCGTGCTTCCTTAAAGAGGGCAGGGTCGACGTGGCAATAGCCGTTGGGATTCTTCACAAGATAGTCCTGATGGTACTCTTCTGCCGGGTAGAAATTTTTAAGGGGTCCATACTCAATAGCAATCGGTTCCTTATATCGGCGTTGGAGAGTGGCAAGCATAGCTTCAATTACAGGAGCATCCGCTTTGTCGGTATAGTAAATGCCTGTGCGGTATTGTGTGCCTACGTCTCCTCCCTGGCGGTTGAGACTGAGCGGGTCGATGCTGCGGAAATACAGCGACAAGAGGTCGGTGAGACTTACTTTCGTGTCGTCATATTCCACTTTCACAGTTTCGGCTGCCTCGGTGAGACCGGTACAGACGAGTTTATAGGAAGGGTCAGGCACGATGCTGTTTGCATAGCCGGCTATTGTGGCTATGACCCCGGAGACAAGGGAGAAAAGATGAGTTGTGCCCCAGAAGCAGCCGCCTGCGAGATATATTGTTTTAATCATCTATTTAGAATTCGGTTATATTGTCTTTTGGTTATATGATAGCCTTAGCGACCCGTTGATGGTCTAGGGCATCAAATGATGACCTTATAGACCAAATGGTGGTCGTAATGACCTCATGGAGGGCATTAATATCCTGCAAATGTAATAAAAAATTTGCCAATCGCAGCATAGAATTGTAAAAAATCGTTTGATGTTGCAACAATATTGGCGTAGGTGCGTTAAAATTTAAAAATTCAAAGTTGGAATTTCATGCCCAAAAGTAATCTTTATACACGAACAGGTGATCAAGGCACCACCTCCCTTGTAGGAGGCACGAGGGTGAAGAAGAACTGTCTCCGCTTGGAAACGTATGGCACACTTGATGAATTTTCATCTCTTCTTGGGGTTATACTTTCCAATCCGGATTGTCCTGATGAAATAAAGGGACAACTACGGGAAGTGCAGAATATGCTGTTTAATCTCGGAGGGTACCTGGCATGTGAGTCAGTGCCTGCGGATGAAGCTTCAGCAGGAGTGCAACCGAAGGTGTGGGGTCTTGAAGAGAAGCACCTGACACAACTTGAAGGTTGGATTGACGCTCTCGACGAGCAGACCCCAAAGATCAATGCTTTCGTGTTGCCCGGTGGCTGTCCGCTATGTGCCGAGGCACATGTGGCGCGTACAGTATGTCGCCGTGCGGAGCGACTTATCATAAGCCTTTCCGAAAGCGAGTATGTCGATCCCCTTCTTCTGAGCTATATAAACCGACTTTCCGATTATCTCTTCATCCTCGCCCGCTACTTCAACTTCCTCACCGGTGTAGAAGAGATAACCTGGCATAAAAGTGAATAAAACACTAAACAACAAAAATATAAAAATTAAAACTTATTGATATGTATTGGACACTTGAAC
>CAMWTL010000012.1 GCA_947177145.1 uncultured Porphyromonadaceae bacterium | reverse complement strand
GGATGGGTTTCCGACACATGTCTTCGAGCAAGGCTTCCGCCGTGCGTCTTTCCTACCATACACCGCCACGCCGATGCGTGGAGAGGATAAAGAGACTAAGGTGATGACAGCATAAGGGCTCCACCTCTTCCCATTCCGAACAGAGAAGTTAAACCTTATCACGCCGATGGTACTGCGAAAGCGGGAGAGTAGGTAATCGCCCCCTTAGGGAGCCGGACCATTTGGTCCGGCTCTTCTTTTTTATTACCTATTCATTATTTTTTTGTTTTTTCGTGGAATTTCATTAATTTTGCCGAAACCAGTTATGGTGCTGTATTAATATTTTTTTGCTATGGCGACAGATTCCACTCCTCAGACGAACTCTAACATTGTGACAAATACCCCTAAAGTTGATTATGCCCCTCTGATTGAGGCTAAAGCGCAGCATGTGTTTGACGTGATGGCTCCTCGAACATCTGATGCCGATCTTATACGCCTGAAAGATGCTTTCCTTTTGGCAAAGGAGGCACATGCACCCCAAGTAAGAAAGACCGGTGAACCTTATATATTTCATCCTATCGCTGTGGCTACCATTGCAGCAGAAGAATTTTGCTTGGATGTGAATTCTGTAATTGCCGCTTTCCTGCACGATGTGGTGGAAGATACACCACACCCCATTGAGGAACTTGCCACTCGTTTTGGCGACGACGTGGCTTATCTGGTGGATGTGCTCACAAAAAAAGAGAAGAAAAATTATGCCCTGAGCAAGCAAGTAGACAATTTCCGTCAGATTCTTGACTCTATGCAGCACGATATACGTCCGATACTTGTGAAACTTGCCGACCGCCTTCACAATATGCGCACACTTTCGTCAATGCGACCGGATAAGCAGATGAAGACGGCAGGAGAAACGGATTACTTCTATGCTCCCTTAGCCAACCGCCTCGGAATGTATTATGTTAAGACGGAACTTGAAAACCTTAGCTTGAAATTCCGTTGTCCCCACGAATTTGAGGAAATCTCGTCGCTCATAGAGAAGGATAGGGAGCAACAGAAGGAGCGACTCGAAAGATTCCGCCTTCAGATGGAAGCTACCCTTGCCGAAGCAGGTATCAAAGCCACTGTGAAAGTGGAATACCGACAGCCCTACAGCGTCTGGCGCAAGATGAGAAAATACGGGGATGACTTCAATCACCTGAAATACCGTCATTTTACCGATATAATATTCGATGCTCCCGAACGTGAGGATGAGAAGGCAATAGCCTTACGTATATATTCTCTCCTTACCGACCGCTTCCGTGAGAAGCCGGGAGGTATATCCAATTATATTGACTCTCCCAAAGAGAATGGTTATCAGAGTTTCCATGTGAAGCTGCTTGCCGATTTCGGACGTTGGCAGGAGGTGCATATTAGTAGCCGCAGAATGGCTGAGAACTCACATATAGGCTACCGTGCCGATAGCTCCCACGACATAATAGGGCGCTGGGTCGAGAAGTTCCGTGGTGTGCTGCGCGATATAGGTACCCATGACTGTGGTATAGACTTTATGGAGCGTGTCACCGCTTCTTTCTATAATGACGACATCATGGTGTTCACTCCTAAGGGGAAAGAGATAATACTTCCCCAGAAGTCGTCGCTTCTTGATTTTGCCTACGAGATTTCTGAGGAATTGGGCAACCACGCCAAATACGGACGTGTCAACGGCTTTCTTACGGCTATCACCGCTCCACTGAGAAGGGGCGACGTGGTGCAGATATTTACTGATGAGGCTACGCATCCTACCGCCGACCGCCTGGAGCATGTGGTGACTTATAAAGCCAAGAACGCCATACGTGAATACTTGGAGTCGGTGCCGGAGCCGAAATTCCTGCGCTGTCCCCATTGCCATCCCATTCCGGGTGAGGAGGTGATAGGTTTTAAAGGTGAAGATGGCAGACTGACAGTCCACAAGCGCGATTGCCAGGTGGTGATACGCCTTGCCTCGCAATTCGGCGACGATATAAAGAGCGTGGACTTCCAGCCTGACGAGACACTTTATCCGGTGACAGTGACGGTAAAGGCGGTAGACCGTTATCATCTTTTCTTGGACATTGTGGATTGCATCTCCAACAAGCTGAATCTTAACATCGACTCCTACAACTCCACTACTGTAGAATCGATTGTGACGATACAGATAGCCTTCGGAATACATTCTTATCAGGAACTCCAGAAAATAATGAGCCACATCTCAGGCATACCGGATGTTGACGAAGTAAGGGTGGGGGAGATGACCCTATAAGATTTTTATAAAAAAAGCCTTCAGAAATGTTGGTGATTCAATAAAAATGCCTATATTTGCAAAATAGAATAAAAAAGGCCATCTCGACCTTTATAACACAACTTAATGAACTAACAAATTGTGAAACGTCTGAAGCTTTTAATTTTTATGGCTGTAATGCTCCTTGGGTTTACCCGGGAGGCAAATGCCGTTTCGTATCAGGCAGTCGCCGACAGCCTGATGGCACAGTTAAAATTCCAGAAGACAGCCGAAGACAGCCTGCATATGCTCTATGACATCTTCGACGCTTCAGACCAGAGAAACAAGATACTTCCCGGCAAGATGGTGTTGGATCTTGCCAAACGCACCAACAACCAGCTTGCTCTGATCGACTTCATCCCTCAAGTCACTACTCTTGTAGTGAGAGATTCGTTAATGATGGAGGAGATGCTTGACTATACCAAATCTATAGAGGATCAGAACCATGCCAAAACCGTGCGTCTTTTTATCTTGGTCAAGAAAGCGGCTGAGGAAGCGAATTATATTCCTGCCAGTGAACTTAGGGAAGTTCTTCTCAAGTATGCCAGTGAGGAGATGACCCCAAGGAAGGATTTCTATGAGGATATTCTTGATCTCTATCGTATGGTGATTTTCTTAGGTAATTCGAAAAGAGGAAATCTTTATCTGGAATATCTTACACGTCTTGAGGAGATGATTTCCAAGATCCCTCTCGATTTCGGTTATCTGCTGAATCTTTACTACACTACAGCTGCCAATTTCCATACACGCACCGGCAATCATGCTAAAGCCGTTGAGATGGACAGAAAGATTCTGGAGGTTATTGGGAATCTTGAAAAGCGATACAGTGATATGGGGCGTCCATACCGTGATTACAGTCGATATTATTATATATGCTATCGTAGGATGCTGTGTAATTTCCCTGCTCTCTCGCTCAATGAGATTAATGATATTTATGCCAAATGCGCTCTTCTTGCGGAGAGCGATCCGGAGATAGCTTCCGATTTCTATGGAGAGGAACGTCCCACCATTTATCGTCTTATGGCTTTGAAAAATTACAAGGAGGTGATGCCAAAAATAAAGAAAGCCCTGCCGATAGTGAAAGACAACGCTATGCGTTGCCGTATGTTGGGAATGTTGGTTCAGGCAGCAGATTCTGTAAATGATAATGCCACACTGCTCAGTGCTTTGAAGGAGTATAACAATATGCTTATGACCACTATCGACGAGCAGTCGGCTGAGGCATACAGTGAGCTTCAGATTCGCTATGACCTCAACCGTCTTAAAAGCGAGAAGGAACGTCTCGCCATAGAGAAGAAGGAAGCGGAGGTGGCGACCAACCAACGTGTTATCTCTGTTGCATTGGCAGGAGTCTTGGTGCTTGTGGTGGTTTTGATGTTCTTGTATCGAAGTAATTTCTCGCTTAAACGCCGTATGCGCGACACTAAGGAGGAGAACGCTCATCTTCACCGGACTTTAGAGGAAATGCTCGGAGATTCGGCTCTTAAGGGGACACTCGATGTGCGACAGGGTCCTCCACAAAAGAAGAAGTAATAGTCAGGCTTCATCACAATAATGGAAAATAGTAAAAATTTGATATAAATTTGAAAGCGGGTGTCAGGTTTTTAATGGCAATCCGCTTTTTTTGTTTGTAGACTGATTAAAAATTAGTAACTTTGTCAAATAATTTAAAGACCGATTATTAAATCGTGAGTAGTGATTTGGGTTTTCCATAGTTATACAAGCCCGAATACTAAGGTTTCTACAGAAAAATAATGGACAATGAAGTCAAGAGAAAATTATTGTTCCCACGAGGCAAAGGGTTTATATTCTTCTGCCTATGAACATGACGGCTGCGGAGTCGGCTTGGTGGTAAAGATTGACGGCAGTAAACATCATTCAATTGTTGACCAAGGACTGTCGGTGTTGGAGCATATGGCTCACCGTGGAGCGGAGGGTGCCGACAATAAGACGGGCGACGGTGCGGGAATAATGGTGCAAATCCCGCACGAGTATATCCTGCTTAACGGAATTCCTGTCCCCGAAAAGGGAAGATACGGGGTCGGCATGGTATTTATGCCAAAAGATGAAGATGACAGGAAGAGATTTGAGGCAATCATTGACAAGGAGATAAAGGCGCAGGGTCTTTTTCTGATGCACACAAGAGATGTGCCGGTAGATTCATCGGTGCTCGGTCACGATGCCTTGATTACGGAGCCGGTGATAAAGCAGCTGTTTATTGTGGGCTGCGATAATCGGGAACGCCTTGAAGGTCTGCTATATGTCATCAGGAAGCGGATAGAGGAGGCGGTGCTTAACGATGATGATATCATAGACAAGGACTCATGCTATGTGGTGAGTCTTTCCACCCGCACACTCATCTACAAGGGTATGCTCTCCTCGCTACAGCTACGCAGTTATTTCAAAGACCTTCAGAGTCCATATTTCACCAGTGCGATAGCATTGGTGCATTCACGCTTCTCCACCAATACTTTCCCGACGTGGCGTCTTGCCCAACCTTTCCGCCTGATAGGTCATAACGGTGAAATCAACACCATAAGGGGCAACCGTTTCTGGATGTCTACCCGTGAGGCTGTGATACAGCCCGACAATCTCGGGAAGATGGAGAACATAGGTCAGGTGATTCAGCCGGGTATGAGTGACAGTGCATCGTTTGATAATGCACTTGAGTTCTTTGTGCGTTCCGGCATGAGTCTGCCACACGCTTTGGCTATGCTTGTGCCTGAAAGCTGCAACGATCAGAATCCCTTGTCACGCAGGTTACTTGCCTTCTATGAGTATCATTCAATTTTTATGGCTCCGTGGGATGGACCGGCTGCCATAATCTTCTCCGACGGGCGCTATGCAGGGGGTATGCTTGACCGCAACGGCTTACGTCCGGCACGTGTGACTATCACCAAGAGCGGGGAGATGATAGTAGCCTCAGAGACAGGGGTGTTGGATATAGATCCTGCCGAAGTTGAGTATAAGGGTCGCCTTAAACCCGGTAAGATTCTTATGGTAGATACCGAGGAAGGTAAGATTCTGATTGACCGAGACATCAAAAATGAGTTGGCTAACGAACATCCTTACCGTGAATGGATTGACCAGAACCGTATAGTGCTTAGCGACATAAAGAGTGGACGCAAGGTGAAGCACGAAGTGGCGGATATGGAGAGGATGATGGTGGCTTTCGGCTATGATGTGGAAGATATAGAACGCATTATAAAGCCTATGGCGTCTAATTCTCAGGAGCCTGTGGCATCTATGGGTAACGATGCACCTCCTGCCATCCTCTCGAAGATGCCTCAGAGATTCTTCAATTATTTCCGTCAACAGTTCGCACAGGTCACCAATCCTCCTATTGACCCTATACGTGAGGAGCTTGTTATGTCGCTCACGAGTTTCGTGGGTTCTGTAAGTAAGAATATACTTCGTCCTTCGGCAGAATTATGCAATGTGGTGAGGATGCCTTCACCGATTGTGTCAGACAGCGAACTTGATATACTCCGACATTTACAGTATAAAGGTTTCAATACCATCACGCTCTCTATGACCTTCGACGCTGAAGGGGGAGTGAAGGCTATGGAGACAGCCATAGAGCACTTGTGTTCGGAAGCAGAGAATGCCGTTGACAAGGGCTACAACTATATGGTGCTTTCCGACCGTGGTGTCAACGCCAAACACGCTGCTATACCGTCGCTTTTAGCACTCTCAGCTGTCCACCATCATCTTGTGTCACGCTGTAAGCGCTCTCAGATAGCTATCATTGTGGAGTCGGGCGAAGTGTGTGAGGTAATGCATGTGGCTTTGCTTATGGGCTTCGGTGCGAGTGCCGTAAATCCATATATGGCATTTGCCATTCTCCAGGACCTTGTAAACCGTAAGGAGCTGCAACTTGATTATGAGGGAGCGGAACAGCATTATATAAAGGCTGTCAACAAGGGTATTCTCAAGATAATGTCCAAGATGGGTATAAGCACCATACGTAGCTACAGAGGATGTGCCCTGTTTGAGGCATTGGGTGTTAATTCACGCCTTCTCAACCGCTATATGGGTGGTTCCCCCTCGCCAATTGAGGGTATAGGTATAGATAAAGTAACGGAGGATGTTCTTCATAATCATAAACTTGCTTTCTCAGAGGAGAAGGTGAATCTCATAGATTTCGGTAACTATAGCTACCGAAAGAACGGTGAACTGCATGCTTGGAATCCCCCCGTGGTGCGCACACTCCAAGCTGCCACTTCTACCGGCGACTACGAGAAATTCAGAGAATTTGTGGCTTTGGTGGAGGATAAGCCTGAGCCGATTTTCCTGCGCGACATAATCACTGTTGAGAGTGACCAAGAGCCTATACCGCTTGAGGAGGTAGAAAGTGAAGAAAGCCTTATGCGTCGCTTCTGCACAGAGGCAATGTCATTCGGTGCAATCAGCAAGGAGGCCCACGAGGCGCTGGCTATAGCTATGAACAAGATTGGCGGTATGAGCAACACGGGCGAAGGTGGCGAAGATCCGGAGCGCAACAAGGTGCGTGAGGATGGCACGTGGGCACGTAGCAGTGTTAAGCAGGTAGCTTCAGGACGTTTCGGAGTAGATGCCGAATATCTTGTGAATGCTGATGAAATACAGATAAAAGTAGCTCAGGGTGCCAAGCCCGGTGAGGGTGGCCAGTTACCGGGATTCAAGGTAGACGAGGTGATTGCACGTACACGTCGGTCATTGCCCGGTATAACCCTCATCTCGCCTCCACCGCATCACGATATATATTCAATAGAAGACCTCGCCCAGCTTATATTCGACCTGAAGAATATAAATCCTGAGGCTCAGATAAGTGTCAAACTCGTGGCTGAGAGTGGAGTAGGCACCATAGCTGCCGGTGTGGCAAAAGCGAAGGCTGACAAGATACTCATAAGCGGTTGCGACGGTGGCACGGGAGCAAGCCCCGCAAGTTCGATGAAGCACGCCGGAGTGCCTGCGGAGATTGGTCTTGCCGAGATTCAGCAGACTCTCGTGATGAACAATCTGCGTGGCAAGGTGCGTATTCAAGTCGATGGACAGTTGAAAAGCCCGCACGATGTGATCATTACCGCGCTCTTGGGTGCTGAGGAATATGGTTTTGGCACTGCTGCCTTGGTAGTGCTCGGATGTTGCATGATTCGCAAATGCCACACCAATACCTGCCCGAAAGGCGTGGCTACACAGAATCCGGAATTGCGTAAGAAATTTATAGGGCGTTACGAGTGGCTTATCAATTATTTCCGCTTTATGGCGCGAGAGATACGTGAGCGTCTTGCCAATATGGGCTACAGGAGGCTTGAAGACATCGTAGGCAGGGCTGACCTGCTGAGGAAAAAGCCTGTTGATCCGGAGTCGAAGGCGGCGAAGATTGATTTCTCACGTCTTTTCTATATGCCTGACTCTGTGGGTGAGCACCCCATACATTTTGTAGAGGAGCAAGACCACAAGCTCAAAGGAGTGAAAGACGGCGCGTTGCTGCAGCTTATCAGTAATGCTATAGATGCCAAGCAGCCGATAGCATTGGGTATGCCTATTGTCAACACTGACCGTTCTGTCGGATCTATGTTGAGCGGCTACATAACCAAACGGTTCGGTGGTGCAGGTCTTGCCGACAACAGTGTTAAGCTGACATTTTCAGGCTCGGCAGGGCAGAGCTTCGGTGCTTTCCTCTGCAAAGGAGTGACCCTTAAACTTGAAGGTGATGCCAATGATTATCTCGGCAAAGGGCTTTCCGGAGGACGTATTATAGTGGTGCCTTCACGAGACGCCACATTTGAGGCTGAACGCAACACTATAGCCGGCAATACCCTGCTTTATGGAGCCACTGCCGGGGAGCTTTATGTCAACGGCAGGGTAGGGGAGCGTTTCGCCGTGCGCAACAGCGGTGCGTTGGCAGTGGTGGAAGGTGTAGGCGACCATGGATGCGAGTATATGACCGGCGGGCGTGTTGTCGTGCTTGGAAAGGTGGGGCAGAACTTCGCTGCCGGTATGAGTGGCGGTGTGGCTTATATATGGAATGTGCAAGGAAATGTCGACAACTATATCAATATGGATATGGTTGAGCTTACCCTTATTCGCGACGATGAGGAAAAAGCGGAGCTTCGTGACCTTGTGGAGCGCCACTACAAACACACCCATAGCGCCCTTGCAAAGCGTATGCTTGAGGATTGGGAGGCATATCTGCCACAATTTCTTAAGGTCACCCCGGTAGAATATAAGCATATTGCCCTCAGCAAATAAGAGAAGAGGGCAACTACTTGAAATATTTTTAGTAATTTTGCAGCATAAAATCAATCGAAATATATGTCAACAATCGGAAGTGTATTTACCTCCAAAGACCGTAAGGCACTCCTCCTTGGAAGCGGAGAGCTTGGCAAGGAAGTGGCTCTTGAACTTCAGCGGCTCGGAGTGGAGGTGATAGCCTGTGATAAATATCCCAATGCTCCGGCTATGCAGGTGGCGCACCGGTCATATGTGTTTAATATGCTCGACGGCGATGAGCTGCGCCGTATTGTGGAGTTTGAACGCCCCGATCATATTATCCCTGAAATTGAAGCTATTGCTACTCCCACTCTCGTAGAACTCGAGAAGGAGGGTTATAACGTCACTCCCACAGCTAACGCCGCACTCCTGACCATGAACCGAGAGGGTATACGTCGTCTGGCAGCTGAGGAGCTCGGAATCACCACATCACCCTATCGTTTCGCCTCCACACGTGAGGAATTTGAGCAAGCCGTGAAGGAGATAGGTATTCCATGTGTGGTTAAGCCGATAATGAGCTCTTCCGGCCACGGTCAAAGCGTAATCAAAAGTCCGGAGGATATTGACCACGCTTGGAAAGAGGCTCAGGAGGGTGGACGAGCCGGAGCCGGCAGGGTGATTGTAGAGGGTTTCATTGATTTTGACTATGAAATTACTCTTCTCACAGTGAGAAGTATATCCGGCACCACATTCTGCGAGCCGGTAGGACATATTCAGGTAAATGGCGACTACCGTTACTCCTGGCAACCCCAGCCGATGTCGGAGGCTGCCATAGCATCGGCAAGAGAAATTGCCAAGAAGGTGACGGATGCCCTCGGAGGCTATGGTATATTCGGTGTGGAGCTTTTCATCAAGGGGGATAAGGTGATATTCAGTGAGGTTTCGCCACGTCCGCACGACACCGGTATGGTGACAATGATTTCCCAAGATCTCTCCGAGTTCGCGCTCCATGCACGTGCCCTGCTCGGACTTCCTGTGCCTGCTATCGAGTTTTACGGTCCCTCAGCGTCACGCGCAGTGGTAGTGGAGGGTGACAGCAACTGTGTGGAATTTGAGAATCTTGAGAAAGTGCTCTCGGAACCCTCCACACAGATACGCATTTTCGGTAAACCGGAAGTGCATGGTCACCGTCGTATGGGAGTGATTCTTGCCAAGGCTGCCACTGTGGAAGAAGCCCGTGCAAAGGCTGAAAGAGCTTATAATAAACTTTCTGTAAAGGTAAATTAATGAGTAATTCAGATTCTCATAAGCTGTCCGGGAAGAGATACACCTCGAAGGAGGTGTGTCTCTTCCTTTCCGATTATGCTGTGGCATTGTTCGGTTGTGCCGCCACGTGCATACGGCTTGACCGCAACATTAACCGTATGGCTGCCGCTTTCGGCAAGAAAGTAGAGATGTTTATTATGCCTCGCCATATACATATGACAGTGTGCCAGCCCGGAGAGGACGACACGTTCACATACATCTCTTCCGTGAGACCTGCCCCGATAAGTTTCTCTCTCAACACGCGCCTGAGCCAACTGAGCTGGCATGTGGCTGACGACGGGCTTTCGCTTGAGACGGCACGTCATCGCTTCGAGCATATGCTCCAATGTGACAAGGAGACTCCTTGGGTGACACTCACACTTGCCTCGCTTGCCAATGCCTCTTTCTGCGGAATATTCGGGGGTGACGCTATAGCAATGCTTATCGTTTTGGTGGCTACAGCCATCGGATTCCGGCTGAAGCAGCTTATGGCTTCGTGTCACGTCGACGGGAGAGTCATATTCTTTGTGTGTGCCTTCATATCAAGTGTGATAGGGGCTTCGGCTTTCATCCTTACCCCTGATGGCACTCCCTCGATTGCGGTAGGCACGAGTGTGCTTTATCTTGTGCCCGGCATCCCTTTCCTGAATTCTTTCAGCGATCTGCTTTATCGACATTACATATGTGCTTTCAGCCGATTCACCGATGCGGTTATTCTCACTGCCTGCCTTTCGTTAGGGCTTTGCCTTGGGATGAAACTTATGAGCGTCGGTATGTTCTGACCTTTAAAAACTCACAAAGTTAAAAAACTCACAAAGTGCTTTTCGAAATCATAAAAGATGCTCTCCTCGCCGCTATGGCAGCGATAGGTTTCGGCTCAATAAGCCGAGTGCCACGACGATCGTACATATGGTGTGGTCTGATAGCCGCACTGGGTCATTCCGCACGTTTCCTGCTTATGGATCCCGACGTCTTAGGTATGCACATTGTGGCTGCCACAGGTATAGCTTCCTTCCTCATCGGCTCGATGGCTGTGTTTATATCTCCGGTTGCCAAGACACCGGCGGAGGCGTATCTTTTCCCGGCGTTGCTTCCGATGATTCCGGGTATGTATGCCTATAGGTCGTTTGGCGGCTTGGCGATGTGCCTTCTCGGTGACACCCAGGAAAAATTCGGTGTCTACTTCTATCGTTTTGCTGAAAACGGCTTCATTTGCCTTGCAATACTCTTCACGATGGTGATATGTGCGATAGTGCCCATCTTCACTTTCAGGAGCACTGCGTTTAGGGCTACAAGATAAGCATTGGGCGCATTTTAGTACGTTTTAGGTTCTTTTTAGGCGTAGGCAACAAATATTAACGTATATATTACACTTTTTCGCCCCATTTTTTACTTCCTTTTACTATCTTTGCAGTGCGAAACATAGCAGAACGAAGATTTCTGCAAGACGTCGTTCCTAAAACTATCATGAAAAAAAAGTAAGAAATGGAAAAAGAAATTCTCAACCGCGCGGCGGATAATATCCGAATCCTTGCCGCATCCATGGTTGAAAAAGCAAAGTCGGGTCATCCCGGCGGCGCCATGGGTGGAGCGGATTTCATCAATGTTCTCTTCAGTGAGTATCTTGTATTCGACCCAAAAGATCCCTCATGGCCAACCCGTGACCGCTTCTTCCTTGATCCGGGACATATGGCTCCTATGCTTTATGCACAGCTTGCCCTTATAGGTAAATATTCTATCGACGAACTCAAGCAGCTTCGTCAGTGGGGAAGCCCCACAACCGGTCACCCCGAATTTGACATAGCTCGTGGTGTGGAGAACACCTCCGGTCCGCTTGGTCAAGGTCATACATTCGCAGTGGGTGCAGCCATAGCTGCTAAATTCCTCGGCGCACGTACAGGCAATCCAGGTTTCGATGAGGAGACAATCTATGCTTATATCTCCGATGGTGGCATCCAGGAGGAGATTTCTCAGGGTGCAGGCCGTATAGCCGGTACTCTCGGGCTTGGCAACCTTGTGATGTTCTACGACTCCAACGATATTCAGCTCTCCACCGAGACAGCTGAGGTGACCAATGAGGACACCGCTATGAAATATCGTTCATGGGGTTGGAACGTAATGGAGATCAACGGCCACGAGGTAGATGAGATTCGTATGGCTCTCAACGCTGCCAAGGCTGAGCGTGAACGTCCTACTCTCATCATCGGTAAGACTGTAATGGGCAAGGGCGCACGTAAGGCAGACAACACCTCTTACGAACGCAACTGCAAGACTCACGGCGCACCTCTCGGCGGCGACGCTTATCGCAACACTATCTGCAATCTCGGCGGTAATCCCGACGATCCGTTTGTGATTTTCGATGAGGTTAAGTCTCTCTACGACGATCGTGCCAAGGCTCTCGAAGGCATTGTGGCTGAGCGCAAGGCTACAGAGAAAGAATGGGCTGACAAGAATCCTGAGAAGGCTGCCGAACTCACTGAATGGTTTGAGAACAAAGCTCCCAAGATTGATTGGAGCAAGATTGAGCAGAAGGAAAACGATGCCACCCGCAACGCTTCCGGCGTAGTGCTTGCACAGCTTGCACAGCAAGTGCCCAATATGATCTGTTCTTCAGCCGACCTTTCAGAGAGCGACAAGACCATCTCATTCCTGAAGCAGACCAAGGCATTTACAAAGGGTGATTTTTCAGGTGCATTCTTCCAGGCAGGTGTGGCTGAGCTTACAATGGCTTGCTGCTGCATAGGTATGGCGCTTCACGGAGGTGTTATCGCCGCTTGTGCCACTTTCTTCGTATTCTCCGACTATATGAAACCCGCAGTGCGTATGGCAGCCCTTATGGAGCTTCCCGTGAAGTTCATCTGGACTCACGATGCATTCCGTGTGGGTGAGGATGGCCCGACACATGAGCCGGTAGAGCAGGAGGCACAGATCCGCCTTATGGAGAAGCTCAAAAACCATCACGGCCGTAACTCAGTGCTCGTGCTCCGTCCTGCCGATGCTGAGGAGACTACGATAGCTTGGAAATTAGCTATGGAGAATGTATATACTCCCACAGCGCTTATCCTTTCACGTCAGAACATCACAAATCTTCCTGCCGGCAACGACTATTCATTGGCAGAGAAGGGTGGCTATATCGTAGCCGGCTCTGATGAGAATCCTGACGTTGTGCTCGTGGCTACCGGTTCTGAGGTTGCAACTCTGGTTGACGGTGCCAAGAAGCTTCGTGAGGATGGCATCAAAGTACGTATCGTATCTGTGCCTTCAGAGGGTCTTTTCCGTACTCAGCCTGTAGAGTATCAGCTTGAAGTTCTTCCTAAGGATGTTAAGAAATTCGGTCTCACAGCCGGTCTTCCGGTCAACCTTCTCGGTCTTGTAGGCACCGACGGTAAAATCTGGGGCCTGGAGTCGTTCGGCTTCTCCGCTCCTTACAAGGTGCTTGATGAGAAACTTGGCTTCACAGCCGACAACGTTTACAATCAGGTGAAGTCGATGTTCTGAGCCGGAACCTAAGATTTCATACCATATCAAAGCCGGCGGGTAGACCGTCTGTATGGCTCAACCGCCGGCTTTTTAATTATTTTCGCCATTTACGGCTGCTATGCAATAATCTTTTTCATAACCCATATTTTTTCAGACATCTGCAATACTATTCCATTCGGCACGATGCGGTGTAATGGATATTGCGGCCTTAACCATACTTTTCATGTACTTATTAG
Organism: uncultured Porphyromonadaceae bacterium; assembly: GCA_947177145.1. Classification (GTDB taxonomy): domain Bacteria; phylum Bacteroidota; class Bacteroidia; order Bacteroidales; family Muribaculaceae; genus Lepagella. The sequence goes on along the minus strand of CAMWTL010000012.1, from coordinate 13,596 downwards.
GATACGACATAGGCAGTTCATCAGTAAAGGCAGCCATAGTGGATGCTGCCACAGGAAAATGTGTGGCTTCCGATTTCTTTCCGAAGAATGAGGCTCCTATAAAAGCTCTCCGTCAAGGTTGGGCGGAGCAGGATCCCGAAAACTGGTGGAAATACCTCAAAGAGGCTACCTCTTCAGTATTGGCTGAAAGTGGGGTAGACCCTAAAGATATTAAGGCCATCGGCATCAGTTATCAGATGCATGGTCTCGTGGCTATTGACCGCGACCGCAATGTCTTGCGCGATGCCATAATCTGGTGTGACTCTCGCGGTGTGCCTTACGGTGAGAAGGCTTTCAAAGAGTTGGGTTCCGACGTGTGTCTTCCTCGACTTCTTAACTCTCCCGGTAATTTCACAGCCTCCAAACTTCGTTGGCTCAAGGAGGAGGAACCGGAGGTATTTGAGAAAATATACAAAGTCATGCTTCCGGGCGACTACATCGCCATGCGTCTTACAGACGAGATTTGCACGAATCCGGAGGGTCTTTCCGAATATATGCTTTGGGATTTCCAAGAGAATAGTCCCGCCACGTTCCTGATGGCTTATTTCGGCTATGAACCGGAAATTTTCCCGGAAGTTAAACCTACTTTCTCCGAGCAGGGTCGCCTCACGGAGAAAGCCGCACGTGAACTTGGGCTTGCAGAGGGCACCCCGGTGACTTACCGTGCCGGTGACCAGCCTAACAATGCTCTTTCGCTCAATGTATTCAATCCCGGAGAGGTGGCTTCTACTGCCGGAACATCTGGTGTGGTATACGGCATCAACGGTACTGTTGACTATGATCCTCGCTCACGTGTCAATAATTTCGCCCATGTGAATCATACAGGCGACCGGACACGTATCGGCGTTATGACCTGCATAAATGGTACAGGCATTCTCAACACTTGGATTAAGCGCAATGTGGCTCCGGAGGGTATCAGCTATGCCGAGATGAACGAATTGGCTGCCAAAGTGCCGGTAGGTAGCCAGGGCGTTACCATACTTCCTTTCGGCAACGGTGCGGAGCGTGTGTTGGAGAACCGTCAGATTGAATGTTCCATACATGGCATCAACTTCAATATCCACAACCGTAACCATATTATGCGTGCTGCTCAGGAGGGCATAGTATTCTCCTTTATGTACGGTATGGAGATTATGGAGTCGATCGGAATGGACATCAAGCGTATACATGCCGGAAAGGCAAATATGTTCCTCAGCCCCATCTTCCGCGATACCCTCGCTTCAGTGTCGGGCGCTACAATCGACCTCATCGATACCGACGGGGCTGCCGGTGCAGCTAAGGGAGCCGGAATAGGAGCCGGAATATATGCCGACAATACTGAGGCTTTCGGATCGCTGAAAGTGCTTGAAGTGATAGAGCCGGCAGCCGACCGTACTCCTTATCTTGAGGCTTACGCACGCTGGAAACAGATTCTTGAAAACGTGCTCTCAGTCAAAGCCTGACCATCTCCTCCCTACATAAATCATAAACTGAAATCACTTTTCCATAAACCATAAACCATAAACCATAAACTATAAACTAAATACAAAAATGGCTAACAAAGAATACTTTCCCCAAATAGGGAAAATCAAATTCGAAGGTACATCTTCCTACAATCCTCTCGCTTATCGTTACTATGACGCTGAGAAGCTCGTGCTTGGCAAACCTATGAAGGAGTGGCTCAAGTTTGCTATGGCTTGGTGGCACACACTCTGCGCTGAGGGTGGCGACCAGTTTGGCGGCGGCACAAAGAAATTCCCTTGGAATGTAGGTGAGAACGCTATAGAGATTGCCAAGAACAAGGTAGACGCCGGCTTCGAGATCATGGAGAAGCTTGGCATAGAGTATTTCTGCTTCCACGATGTAGACCTCGTTGATGAGGGTGCCAATGTTGAGGAATATGAGGCTAACCTCAAGGAGGTCGTTGCCTACATCAAAGAGAAGATGCAGGGCACCAATATCAAGAACCTTTGGGGCACAGCCAACGTATTCGGCAACGCACGCTATATGAACGGTGCCGCTACAAATCCTGACTTCGACGTTGTGGCTCGCGCTGCCGTTCAGATCAAGAACGCTATCGATGCTACAATCGAACTCGGTGGTCAGAATTATGTGTTCTGGGGCGGTCGTGAGGGTTATATGAGCCTTCTCAACACCGATCAGAAGCGTGAGAAAGAGCACCTCGCAACTATGCTCACAATGGCTCGTGACTATGCACGCAGCAAGGGCTTTACCGGCACATTCCTTATCGAGCCGAAGCCTATGGAGCCGTCAAAGCACCAGTATGATGTAGACACTGAGACAGTGATCGGTTTCCTCAAAGCTCATGGTCTTGAGAAGGACTTTAAGGTTAATATCGAGGTAAACCACGCAACACTTGCCGGCCATACTTTCGAGCATGAGCTTGCAGTGGCTGTAGACAACGGTATGCTCGGCTCTATCGACGCTAACCGTGGTGACTACCAGAATGGCTGGGACACTGACCAGTTCCCCATCGACAACTATGAGCTTACCCAGGCTATGATGCAGATTATCCGTAACGGTGGTCTCGGCAACGGTGGCACCAACTTCGATGCCAAGACCCGTCGCAACTCAACCGACCTTGAGGATATCTTTATTGCTCACATCGCAGGTATGGATGCTATGGCACGTGCCCTCGAATGTGCAGCCAATGTGCTTGAGAAGTCTCCCTATAAGAAGATGCTTGCCGACCGCTACGCTTCATTCGACAAGGGTGAGGGTAAGGAATTCGAAGAGGGTAAGCTTACTCTCGAACAGCTTGCCGAGATCGGTAAGAAGATCAACGAGCCGGCTCAGACTTCCGGCAAGCAGGAGCTTTACGAGGCTATCGTCAATATGTATGCCTAAGCCAATACTTTAGCTTAAAGGTTTCATAAAACATCATTAATACGACACAGGCTCCTCCGGGTCGAATCCGCGCAGGAGCCTGTGGCTTTTATTAACCAAATAACCACAAACTTAACGTTACATCATGAATACTCAGGAAAACGGCAGTAAGATATATCTTTATAGCATAGTCTGTGTGGCTGTGCTTGGAGGTCTGCTTTTCGGCTACGACACGGCAGTGATTTCGGGAGCCGAAAAGGGTCTGCAAGCTTTCTTCTTAGGGTCGAAGGATTTTGTCTATACCGATGTGATACACGGTATGACCTCTTCCAGCGCACTCTTGGGATGTATTATCGGCAGTGCCATATCAGGTATTTTGGCTTCCGGACTTGGACGTAAGAAATCGCTCTTTATAGCCGGTGTGCTCTTCTTTCTTTCTGCTCTCGGCTCCTACAATCCGGAATTCTTTTTCTTTGACTATGGGCAGCCCACACTCGGGTTGCTTATAGGCTTCAATTTTTACCGTATACTCGGCGGAGTGGGTGTAGGTCTTGCATCGGCTATCTGCCCGATGTATATAGCCGAGGTGGCACCTTCCAATATCCGTGGTACGCTTGTATCGTGGAACCAGTTTGCCATCATCTTCGGTCAGCTGGTAGTCTACTTTGTTAACTTCCTTATTCTCGGCGAACATACGAATCCTATCATTGAGCGTATCAGTGAGACCCTCTATCAGGTTAATCCTTCTTCCGATCCTTGGACTATACAGACAGGTTGGCGCTATATGTTCGGCTCGGAGGGCTTTGTGGCATTGGCATTTACCATACTTGTATGCTTTGTGCCTGAATCGCCTCGCTATCTTGCCCTTATCGGTCAGGATCAGAAGGCTCTTGCAGTGCTTATCCATATCAACGGCTCCAAGGCTAAGGAGATTCTGCAAGAGATAAAGAACACAGTCAGTGTCAAGAGCGAGAAACTTTTCTCATTCGGTGTGATGGTGATTTTCGTAGGCGTGATGCTTTCGGTATTCCAGCAGGCTGTGGGTATCAACGCTGTGCTCTACTATGCTCCTCGTATCTTCGACTCTATGGGTATGGGTAATCCGATGGTGCAGACTGTCATCATGGGCATTGTGAATATTCTCTTTACGCTTGTGGCAGTGTTCACTGTTGAGAAATGGGGAAGAAAGCCATTGCTTATCTGGGGCTCTTTTGGCATGGCGATAGGTGCTTTCGGCGTGGCTACTTCCAATATCTTCGCGGTGCATCCGTTGTTCCCCGTTGTTTCCATTATGGTTTATTCAGCTTCGTTTATGTTCTCGTGGGGTCCGATTTGCTGGGTATTGATTTCCGAAATCTTCCCCAACACCATCCGAAGCGCGGCTGTGGCAATAGCTGTGGCATTCCAATGGATTTTCAATTTTATAGTTTCGTCTACATTTGTGCCTATGTACAATATGCGTGCCGGAGATATGGGGGAGAGCTTCGGCCATGTCTTTGTATATGCCCTCTATGGAGTGATATGCGTCATTGCGGCATGGTTTGTATTCAGTCTCGTGCCTGAGACCAAGGGTAAGACGCTCGAAGAGATGTCGGCTTATTGGCGTAAGCGCGATTCCAAATAACCGTCTTCTCAGGGATATAATTATAGATACGGCCGGAGTGCTTTGTGGGCATGTCCGGTCGTATCTATGTATTGTAAGTTAGGTGGCTGATAAGGTCAAATTAGAGATAGAGAAAAATGGACTCGTCTTTTTCCGTTAGAATTTTGGTATGGATTTAGAAGCAGAATTGAATATGGTAATGAAGTAAAGACTACTTCATCATATAGGAGATATGCAAGTGCAAAGATAGGGAATCTTTTCATTACCAAAAACCGCTAAAATTGCTTTTCGTGCCCAGAAGGTATATAAATGGTGACAAGTGGGCGAAATTTAATGCTGACAAGCAAAAAATCTTTAGTTGTATATGGTAGGGAATAGATTGATATGATTGTATTTAAGATAAATATTGCTTACCTTTGCAAAATGAAATCGATATATGCGATTAAAATCAAAAATGTGATTGAAACTAATACAACTCTGTCAACTTGAAATTGGATGAAGCTGTCAATTCTTCTTTTCCGAATGTTGCCTTTCATAGTCGCCGGTTTGATTATCGGTGGTGTGATGTCATGTAGGTCCGCTGCCAAGGCTGACCATGATGATGCCGGAATTGCTGAGATAAATGATTCTTTGCGTCGGGGAAATTTAAAGGATGCCATACGCTTGACCGACCGACTCAAAGAAGAGGCACTTTCACGAGGTGATTCTGAGACATGGAGTGCAGCTATGGTGCAGCAGGGAGTCAATGCCTATTATCAGGGGAAGCCCGGACTTGTACTTGCCTCGGCTGATTCAGCCTTGATATGGTTAGAACGTCAGGAGCATACTCCTGAGAGGGCACGTGTGCTTGCCAAGGCATATCAGACCCGAGGGGCTTACTATGACCAATTCAGTTTCAATCCGGATTCTACAGCCAAATATCTGCGACTTTCTGTAGTCAACGTAGAGCTTTCGGGTATACGTGCCGACTTGCCTCAAGCTTATGCCAACTATGCCAATGCCTTGAGAATGGGAGCGGCACTCGACAGCGCGGCATTGTATTATCATAGAGCTATCACTGTGGCTGATTCTTTGAATCTTGAGCCGGTGCATTATATCCCGCTATATAATGGCATAGCGTCTGTGCTTACGGATATGCGCGATTTCGATAATAGCGCCATATGGTGGGAGAAGTCGATGAGCATCCTCGGAGAGATGAACCAGTTTGACAAGTTTAACACTCTCACGGGTTATGGTAACGACTTTTATTATCGGGAGGACTACGCCGGGGCAAACAATGTATTCGGAAGGTTGAGAAGTATGCTTGACTCTGTGCCTGAATCCAAATGGGAGAGAATGTTTACGGATGTGAACCTTGCCGATACCTATATACGGCTCGGACGAACACGAGAAGCCTCTGACATACTGGATTCCACAGCACGCTATTTTTCCGTAGTGCAGCCTAATCCTGTTGTGAGGTCGTATATACATACGTTGCAGATGCGTGCTGCCCTGAAGACTAATGACTTTGAATGGGCGAATTATCTTGCCAAGATGTATCCGGCTTCAGATTCTTTGAGGCTTGAACAGCTGTTGGCACGTCTTCAGGTGCTTGAGGAGCTTTACAGCCGCACCGGTAATTATAAATTGGCATATGAGATGCAGAGGCGATATGACCATCTTAATGATTCGTTAAGGTCATATAAGCTGAAACAGCAGATTTCAACTCTTAATGCCATGTATCAGCGCGATAAACGAATCCTCAATCTTGAGGCGGGCAACACTCGGCAACAGGCGCGTATATTCAGATTGCTTGCCGTGGTGGCGTTGTCGCTGGTGGTGATTGTCGGTCTCATCCTCTGGATTGTATTGAGGAGAGGCAGGGTGCTTCGCCGAGAGGAGAGAATGATGCGGAAAATAGTGACTTTGCGTCAGGAAAACCTGCGCAATCGTGTCACTCCGCATTTCATATACAATGCGTTGAATCATGAGCTTAATAACGTCGGCAATGGAAAGCCATCCCATCTTGATTCGTTGGTGCATCTCATACGTCGCCAGCAATACATAGCATCCGAAATTCTCATACCCTTTGCCGATGAGCTGGCTTTCGTAGATGATTATATACGCATTATCGGTGACAATGGTCGCGACTCCCTCAACTATAACTATAATATAGCCTCCGGACTCACTCCCGATTTCCTTTTCCCGTCTATGGCACTTCAGATTTTGGTGGAGAATGCTTTCAAACATGGCTTCAGCACGTTGGCTCCGGGCGAGGAAAGAATTTTGAATATCTCTGTGACGCGATTTGATAAGGAGAGAATATCGGTAACTGTGTTTAATAACAGCGGAACCGTAGCGGCTGCCGTTAAGAGCGGAGGCACCGGTCTGCGTGTGCTTGTGGAGACTATACGTCTTATCAATGAGCGTAATCGGGAGAAGACTGAATTTACAATAAACACGGCCTCTGAATGTGAAGGACGCACAGGATGTGTGGCCATAATCACTATACCCTTGTCTCTCAAACAATGATGACTGATCAGAACATATCGAAAATTAAAGTTGTGATAGTGGATGACGATCTTCCCAGCGCACAGCTTTTGGCGAAGTCCTTGTCGGAACGCGAGGATATAACACTCTGTGGCATAGCTGAAACTCTTACTGAAGGGGAAAGGCTTGTTAAGCTTCATACCCCGGATTTACTGTTTCTCGATATGGAATTCCCCGACTCAAACGGATTGGAGTGGTATGAAGCTGCTGACCTTCCTGCAAATACCAAAGTTGTCTTTCATACTTGCTACCGACGTTATATACACGACGCGCTTTCGTTGAAGGTGTTTGATTTTCTTCTCAAACCTTTTGATGCCGGCGACCTTGATGTCATATTACGCCGCTTCAAAAATCTGCCTGCCGGTCGAGAGGGTGCCGACAATAGCTGTGGGTTTGGCAACCGTCCTGTCGGTAGAACGGTTATGGATAGTATGTCGGCACGTCCGCTTGCGATAACTTCTGTAATCAATTCCAAAATTATCGTCAATCCGGCAGATATTGTATATTTCCGCTACATCTCTGAGCGTAAGATTTGGGAATGTGTGTTTTCTAATTTGAAGCGGATTATATTGAAACGGCAGACCACCGCAGAAACCATTCTTGGCTATGGACCTGATTTTGTGCGTACCCATAAGCATTTTATTGTGAATATGCGCTACGTCGGGATTATTTCCGGTAATGACTGCCTATTGCTCCCGCCGCTCGATTCTATCACGGAGATAAAAATTTCCAAATCTTATCGTCGGGATTTGATGGATCGTTTCTATGACATCTGATCAATTGGCTTAATTTGTACCTATAAAGATAACATACTGGTTTTCAGTGATGAACTGACTGAATGATAACACTGTGCGACAGTTATGTTACAAATATAAATGAATATGAGCCAAGTTTGAATGGCATTATATAGCTCTTATAATTAACTTTGCACCGGGTGAAAAGATGAAGTTATTTTATCTTTTTCACCCGGATATTATTTATTTCGATAACCCAAACATCAGATGAAAAGATTCCACACCCTCTTGTCGGCTCTTCTCCTGTCCGGCGCGGGCATTACAACTATAGCCCAGAATCCGATTTCCCAAACTGAATTTACAGCCGATCCGGCTCCATTGGTGATTGGCGATACATTGTATCTCTATACAGGCCACGATGAATGGGAGGCAACCCCCGAACAGTTCGTTATGAAGGACTATCTGTGCTTTACCACTACTGATATGGTGAATTGGACTCACCATGCCCCCATCTTCAATATATCGCTTTTCGGAGAGAATGAAAATGCCAATGCCTCACAGATGGCTTATAGAAATGGTAAATTCTATTTCTATCCCTCTACGAGCGGTGTGCCTGTGCTGGTGTCGGATTCTCCTTATGGACCCTTCACAAATCCATTAGGCGGAAAGAACCAGCTCACATATGCGCAAGACACCAACTTCAGCGGTCACGGCTGGGAAGATATTGACCCGACAGTCTTGATAGATGACGATGGGCAGGCATATCTTTATTGGGGCAACAATGCTCTTTATGCCGTGAAGCTCAATGAAGATATGATAAGTTATGACGGTGAGATCACTGCCTTTGACATATACGATAAGAATATGTTTGGCGAAGACTATGAGGAGGCTCCCTGGCTCGCGAAGCGTGGTGACAAGTACTATCTCCTCTATGCCTCTCACTGTCCGGAGGACACCGACTGGGCATGGTCAGACAGTCCGATGGGTCCTTGGAAATATGGAGGCAGAGTAATGCGTGCCTTCGAACACGGTGGTATGGGTAATCATACGGGTATAGCCGAATTTAAGGGACAATGGTATTTCTTCTATATGGATGAGGGGCTGCCTGATGCTCATAGCCGTCGTCGTACAGCAAGTGTCGTACCCTTCAATTTTGAATCCGACGGAAAGATTCCTTATATACATCACGACAAACGAGGTGTGTTGAAGAGTGTGGCGCCGCTTAATCCCTATGTGCGCCAGCAGGGAGAGACAATAGCCTGGGAAGAAGGCATAGGCATAGGTTACGATAACGTGCATAGCGTGTATGTGAATAATGTTGATCCGGGTGACTGGATTAAGGTGAGAGAGGTAAATTTCAAGGATGGCGCCAAGACTTTTGCTGCCCGTACTCGCGGAAACAATCCTTCAGCTGCCATAGAGGTACGCCTTGATGCACCTAACGGAGAGTTAATTGGCACATTGAATTGTGGCTCTTCAAAGGATTGGAAGGAGACTAAGTGCAATATTAAGCAGCGCGACGGTATCCACGACCTCTATTTCGTATTTTCCGGCAACGGTTCTGACCTGATGGATTTCGACAGTTGGATCTTCTCAGAATGAATAATTTCATCCCTGATGGATTTGATAGCCGGCTGTTCGCGGAATGAATGGAATCATATTTTAACCGAATCGGAAATCCTCAAATAAATTTTAATTTTTGAAAAAATATTTGAAGATAGGATGAACCTTTTCCGTAAGAGTAATGTTTTAATATCAGAAAGCACGATAGATGTAGCGATTACATGATAAGGCTTTCAGATGCATGATTAGATGTTAGTCAGTATCGGAAATTGTTTCATGATGTTAGGTTAGTTTAAAAAGTATTATGGAAAAAGTAAGCGACCGATTCTCATCGGTCGCTTACTTTTATATAAGTCTAGTAAATAGCTTACCATTTATTGCCTTAGCCGATTATCCATTTGCTGCCGGGGATAAAGGAGATGAAGCGGGCAGTTATGTAGCAGCATATGAAGGTGGGGATTGCAATAGCAGGAATGGCAGCGACTGTAGGTAATGGATAATACACCTTGAAGATTGTTACCCACAAACCGAGCCAGAAGATGTGCATAAGATATATGCCATAGCTTAACTTCGAGGCTCTGGTAAGGATAGCCGGAGCCTTAGTGGCAGTGATACACGTGAAGAGGAGGAAGGCTCCAGTGGTTAGGACAACCACATTGATTGTGCAGAAAGCCCATCCGATTTCAAGCACGGGAGTTTCAATCAGTTCACCGGGGATAGCCTGAACATAGAATGAATAGATGGTGGCTAAGGCTCCAATAATCAGCAAGGGTAAACCTACTTTGAAACGGGTTTGACGATCCCATGTGAGATGCACCCGGATATAGTGTGCAAGGACAAGATAGCCGAGATAGCCTGAGAAATACCATAGCAGATGGTATTCATTCCAGAAACATTGACCCCAAATCTCTCCCCAGTTGTGGGTCATATAAGGCATACAAGTAGAGATGAGGAAGAGCAGTATAAAGAAACGTTCCTCCTTAGCTGTAGCCTTTGAGAGCCACGGTGATATGATAGGAATGAAGAGATAGATACTGATGAGGGGATACATAAACCAGAGATGACCGGCAGTAGTGGGGAAATTCAGGAAGATCCTCGAAAGATCCTTAACAGATGTCACGGGTGAGATTTGTCCCCAAAGCATAGGAAGAGTGCTATAGAGGAGAAGAAATATGAAGAAGGGGGGTAGGATATGGGTAAAGCGTCGCTTGTAGAATTTCCCCATGGTCATATGGTCAGGCATCGGAGCGAGGAGATAAGCGGAGACAATAAAGAAGAGAGGCACTGCCATTCGTGAGAAACCGTCATATATGGATACCCATAGTCGGTCAGCTTCATTTAGGAGTAGGGAGACGGGTCCTGCCATATCGGATTCACCGCCGGCACCATAATAGTTTTCACTTGCGTGGACAAGAATCACAAGGAAGCAAGCAAACACGCGCAGGTAGTCGAGGAAGACGATTCTACCTTTTGAATCAGTTGGGTTAGTTTGATTATACATACACTTCTATATTAATTATTTGATTTGGCGGAGTATTACCACATTGCTGTCGGAAGGTGGCAGAAATGCTTTTCCATTATGAACTATGCCTTCGTTGCCGGAATAAAGATCAACCACTTTCTCACCATTTTCTATATAACCTCCTGTAGGTATGCCGGCTACAAAATCGGGTTTTACAGCAATGAGAATAAGATTGTCCATATATATCCTTACACAAGTATGTTGATCAAGAGTCACTTGTCTTCCTTTGCCAATGGATGGATTTTCTTGACGGATTTTTCCAAGTTTCTGAAAATGCATCAGTGAAACTGAATCAATTTTACTCCAATTCATATCTGAGCGGAACGCTTGATTACTATCGACATTTAGTCGGGCATCGCTTAACTTACGTCCACTTTCATCGCCATAAAAGATCTGTGCTATACCCGGAGCCAATAAAAGTGAAGTTGCACAATTGATGATATTATTCATATCAGTGTCCCGATGATAGGAGTTGTTAAGATAATTGAAAGGATGCCAATTGGTGTGATTTGCAAGACTATCGGCATAGGCTTGCCATATGTAAACTATAGTGTCAAGATTTCCATTTTTAGGAAACCGGCAGTTGACGAGGCTTGAAAATCCTGCGTTGGCATATTCCGGTTTATAGTCTATGGAAGCATTTTCAAAATCTCCTGTCATATAGAATTTATCTTTCCAATCTGCTCCCGGTTTCCCTACATTATTTTTCCTCCATCTGTTAAGTGCTGAATCGCAAGCCTGATAGAGTTCTTTCCAGCGGTTTAGGTGTACATTCTCTACAATATCACATCTGAAGCCGTCAATACCGAACTCTTCAACCCAGGAGGCTATCCACGCAATAATATACTCTATAGGGCTGCAATCTCGGTTGGTTCTTAACTTTATAGCTGATGGATTTGTCCATTTCTCATTTGTGTTCCCCTCCTTTTCCCATTTCCGATGCAGGAATTCCGGAATGTCTTCAATATCATTACTTTCATCTTTGAAATCAGGCATACCGTAGAGTGTAGCTTCAAGCGGATTATTCTCGTCCCATTGCTCATCAGGCATGCGTATCCACCCACGTCCGTACCATCCGTTCCAATTTAAGCGATTTTCATAGAAATCATCATAACTCCATTCCCGGACATGTTGGGCAGCTTCTTTCTCGGTGAGACCGGTATCAGCAAATTCCAATTGTATGGCGTCAAGTAATGTAGGATAGCCCGGATCATTAAGGTTTGCTCCAAGCATTACTCTGATTCCTTGGGAGTGTAGGGTGTCTACAAGTGCTCTAAACTCTTCCACTGTGCCATAGTTTTTATCTATCTGAGTATAATCAAGAGGATAATAGCCATGATAGCCATAGTGGGGAAAGTCATTAACCGAGCCGCTGCCTGACATCCATCCATGGATCTGTTCATATACATCTGTCATCCAAACCACATTCACTCCCATATCCTTAAAATACCCTTCTTGGGCTTTTCGCAGAAGCCCTTGGAAATCTCCACCGTGGAAGGTGGCGGCGTTAAGTTGTTCGGAGCCGTAATCAACTATACGACCGTAATTTATATCATTAGAGGTATCACCATTACAGAAACGATCTGTAATGAGAAAATAAACAGTGGCGGTAGCCCAATCAAACTGGGGCTTATTACCGGTTTGCTGTGCTATTGAAAGCACAGATAGAAGAGAAAGGATAATCAAAATAAATAGTCTCATAATCTTTTTTCTGCAAAATTACTTTCTCTTAGTTATTTCGGCAATACTGATTTCTAACCATTAGGTTTCAGATAAGCCGCATGGCTATGGCAGCACTGACGGCTTCTGCTGAGGTGTTAACGCTTAGTTTTTCAAGAATATTCTGGCGATGCCGATTCACAGTGTTGAGACTTATACCAAGTTTATCGGCAATCTGTTTACTCAGGTTCCCGGCTTTTATGAGTAATAGAATCTCTTTTTCCCTATCTGTAAGAATGTGTTTTCTGTTTTCAGTAAAAAATAACTCTTGCGTCTTTCCTGTAAAGGTATTGATAATACAAGCTCTAATGCCGGACAAGGGATGTTGTAAAGAGGATATTTCATAGCGACACAATATTAGCCACATCTTTCCGGCTGGAGATAGGCGTAATATTTGTGTAATATTGTCAAACCATTTGTACTGTCCATCTTTATCTTTTATTCTTATGGTACAGGTAGCTTTATAGTGTAGTTTTTCTTGGATGGATAGTTTGTCGATTTTGCTGAATAGTTCAAATTCCAACATACGTTTCTCTACTAAATCCTCAGGGTGGAGACGTTCATATATAATATCTTCATCACTTGAATTAAGTCGAAAGTAGCCGCTTTCACTTGTCGGAATGCCTAATATGCTTCCTGTGAAACCAGGAAAGAGAAAACTACTATCATTGGAGGCATCTGTGATAACAGCACAGTCTTTAGAAACTTCTACTAAACTCTGTATTGTTCCTTTGTCTGCTTCCAATTCTGCTTCTGAAAGGGTTTCCTGCTCAAGATGTTGAGAGGTGTATATTTGGGTCAGTTCTTTTCTTAGTACATCCATTATAACTATAATACATTTGATTGTGTTGAACGTTGTCGCACACAACCCTTATCACGAAGAATATGCTTTTAGGATGTTCTTCAATGTGCAAAGATAGCTAATTAGAGATAAAATCTGGATAAATTCAGCTCAAAAATGTAAAAAATATGTCAGATACGAATATGTCATAGATGAAGATAGATTTTTATTAAATCTTTATGAAAAATTTTTGTTTTATTGCTTTTAAAGGTATAAATTT
>CAMWTL010000011.1 GCA_947177145.1 uncultured Porphyromonadaceae bacterium | reverse complement strand
ATATTAATCCCCTAATTTAGAAATTTATTAACCTTTCTCAAATTATAATATTCTATCTCTGCCAAGCGTTATGTAAATATGTACCTATAAATAGCATTGCGATGTGTCAGACAGCTCTTATATCCGATAAAATTGTACGTCTCGGTACACGGAGTTTTAAACAGAGATTGGAAGTAGTGGCAGGGAACGAGTATTCTGTTACTAAATTGTCACGTCTTAATAGAAGTTTAGACGATTTCTATGAATTTCTATATACCCAAATCAACAGTGTAACTCAAGAAGATTATAAAATTTTCGGTCCTCAACTCTCCATTTTATTGTCAACATTAAAGGATTTATATAAAACTTGCCAATCCCTTCCAAAGTCTTGGGGTTTCGCCACTGAAACCGACAAACTTGGTAGAAACTACTCAGCCTTGTACGAAGTTGAGAATGATTTGAGGACTTTCAAAAAATGCAATTCTACTGATCCTGAAATGAGTAAGTTGTTATCTAAAGCTGGAATTGCTCTGAAACAATTAGCCATGTAAGTGTGACTATGACACAATTTTTCTCTATATCTACTTTTCGTAAACGTCTGACAGATTTATTGTCAGTCAAACGTGGAGTATATAGTAATGTGAGAAAAGAGATCGTAAAAGAGTTTACTGGTAAATCCATTGAAGAAATCAGACAAAATCGAGATATGATTTTACTCCAAGATGATATTACCGTAGTAAAACTACGTCTTCCTGACAAAAAAATGCGTCTGTCAAGAAAAGATGGATATCGACTGATTTACCTTGTTTCTCGAGAGGTAGAAGTGGTCACGTTTTTGGATATATACCCAAAGAACGGTCCAGCTCAACAATTAGATTTATCAGAAAATAATCTAAAAGAGTTACTTTTGGAGTTTATTCAGGAATTTGAATTAGGCTTGCTTCTTTGCGAAAATATAGAATAATATTAAGAGATGGCAGCTTTTCTAACTTATCTCCATCAAGTTCGGTTAAAGCAAATGTGTCGTTGGTTTACATCAAGATAAACCAACGACACTTATACTTATTTAGATATTGAGAATAACTATTCTATTGAAGTTGCTCTATGGGAGGAGGCGACGGCTGAGGGGGTCCAGGTGCTGAAGAATCGCATTACTTTCTCTTTGTCGTAGCCTTCACCTGATTCTAAGAAACCGGAATCTTGAGTGTGGATTACATTCCCTTCTCCATCGAGAACTACCAATACGGGATAGCCAAAACGTACCGGATTGCCCAAGCGACGAAGCATCTCCTTGGTTGATTCCTGCTTTATGTAACCGTCCGGATCACGCGGATTGTAGTTGACGTGGATGAACTCGAAATTATCATCTACCAATTTCTTTATTTCAGGGTCAGCATTAACGAACTTAGCAAAACGGATGCACCATTTACACCAGTTACCCCCCAACTGAGCCACGACAAATTTTCCTTCGCCTTTTGCCTTGCCGACCGCTTCTATAATCTGCACATTAGGGTCGATAGTCTCATCATAGACTTTCACAGCAGTCTGTGCATAAGCTCCAATCCCTATGGCTAATGCCACAATCATAATTATAAATTTCTTCATATCACACCTATTTTACTTAAAAATTATATCAAGCTGTGCCAAACTTGCCTAATATCATCATTTGGATGTTTAGCACTAAATTAACCATAACATTCCTTGGACAATTATCACCAAATTAACAATATCATTTAGTTGAGGAATTGATTTCAAACAATATAGAACCAATTCCTCAACTAAATGCTTATATCTTCATTCCAAGTCTACTACCGTGATGCCGGCACCTCCAAAACGCACGTCCTCATCGCGGAAATCCGCAACGTTGGGATTGGCTTTCAACTGCTGGCGTATAAGAGTTTTCAGTATGCCATGACCTGTACCATGAAGGATACGAAGTCGTCTTGCATTAAATTGAACAGCATCATCCATAAAATATGTAACTGCCTGTAAGGCTTCGTCAGCCCTCATACCCCTAACATCTATCTCATTGCTGAAATTTAACTGACGTTCACGGCTCTCGTTGGAAGTGGAGGCTGAGACAGTCATCACAGACGCAGTGGCTGTCTGCTTCGGTTTCTGGGCAGCCTGCAATTTATCGAGTTCCACAATCGTGCGCAAGGCACCGAAAGCCACTTCCGCTTTTTTCCCCGACACACTGAGAATCTTACCTACCACTCCACCGTTTGACATCCTCACATAGTCGCCCACACCCAATGAAGTCTTAGCAGGAGCGACAGCTTTCTTCTGCTCATTACGTTGTGCCTCCGTCTTCTTGCTCTTATGACGCAATGGTTTCAAAACTTCCGGTACCTCATCTACCTCGTCATCGCTGTCAATGCTTTGCTTATATTCCTCTAATTCTTTACGAATCTGACGAGTTCGCTCCTTCTCAGCCTCAGCTTTCCTTATCTCGTGAATAGAACGCTCTATCTGAGCATTGGCACCGGCAAGTATTTCCTTAGCCTCCTCCTTTGCAGCACGGATAATCGCGGCACGCTGCGACTTCAAATCGCTTGAGCTTGATTCGTATGTTTCAAGAAGCTTATCAAGCTTATGCTCCTTCTCCTTTATGCCAAGACGCTTATTTGCCCAATAACGACGGTCGCGCTGGATGTCGAGCAAATACTTATCCATATTCACATAATCGCTTCCCACTATCTCACGCGCACGCTCTATCACCTCTCTCGGCAAACCGGTGTTACGCGCTATCTCCAGAGCAAATGAGCTTCCCGGATTGCCTATGGAAAGCTGAAAGGTGGGGCGAAGATGCTGACGGTCGTAGAGCATTGCACCGTTCACAAAGCCCGGCTCAGTGTCGGCAAAAGTCTTCAGATTCTGATAGTGTGTTGTCACTATGCCCATACACTTTGTCTTGCCCAAGTCTGTGAGTATTGACTGTGCCAATGCTCCACCAATCTGAGGCTCCGTACCCGAACCCATCTCATCGGCAAGTATAAGTGTCTTTGAATTGGCATTAAGCAGGAAATATTTCATATTGGCAAGATGCGAAGAGTAGGTGGAGAGATCGTTCTCTATCGACTGCTCATCACCTATATCAATGAAAATACTCTCAAACACACCCATATGGGAATTGGAATAGAGAGTCGGCAACATTCCACACTGCATCATATACTGAACTACTGCAACAGTTTTCAGGCATACCGACTTTCCTCCGGCATTCGGTCCTGAAATGATAAGTATGCGCTTCTCCTCGCTAAGTGTTATGTCAAGTGCTACAGGTTCTCTTCCCTGCTGACGAAGGGTCATCAGCAGACCCGGATGTATGGCATGATACCAGTCGATTTCCGGATTCTTCTCAATAGTGGGCAGCTCTCCGTTGGTAGAAGTTGCAAACTTCGCCTTCGCCTTTATGAAATCAAGGCGGGCAAGAATCTTACAGCCGTCTACAATCTCAGGAATATACGGACGTATCATATCGGAAATGGCGGTAAGGATAATTGCTATTTCACGACGCTCATCCATTTCGAGTTCACGAAGACGATTGCCTGCTTCCACCACCTCAGCCGGCTCGATAAACACAGTCTTACCCGTGGCGCTCTGGTCGTGTACGATACCATTGATGCTTCGCTTCATAGCAGCCGACACGGGAATTACCATTCTACCGTCACGTAAAGAGGGAGAAGCGTCCTTGTCCACTAAACCTGCCTGCACAGCTCTGTCAAGAACTCTCCTCATTGCTCTCTGCATCGAGCCGGAGGCGGCTGCTATGGCTCGCCTAACATCTGCCAAACCGGGCGAGGCATTATCCTTCACCTCACCGAACTTACCGATGCAACGGTCAATCTCCCTGACTATATCAGGGAATACAGGAAGGGCGGCAAACTCATCGCTCAGATAAGGGAAACGAGCCTTTCCGCTCTCCGAATCTTTACGGGAGAAAAAAGCCCCGACCTGCTGCATAGTCTGCAACGTAGCAGCTAATTTACCAAGTCGTTCCGCTGCCATAAACGATCCGGCTGCCTTAATTTCCGACAACCAAGGCACAACGTCATAGACACGTTCATCCGGCATATCTGCCGGAGAGGAGAGAAGATTTCGCATCTCCGCTACACACTCAAGCCGCCGCCGTATCTCTTCGTAGACAGAGACAAAATCCATTCTTTCCGCCTCCTCCTTTCCCAAGCGTGTCTCACACTTATCTATAAGGAGTTGACGCAGAGGAGTAAAACCTATTTTACTTTCAAAATCTTTTGGAAAAATCATACTTAACCTTTATATATTTCACCGACTGTAAAACCTCCCTACTCACCTTCATGCCTCCCTTGCTTACTCCTATCCTTACTCACCTTCATAACTAAGCGGCGCCCCAGAAACCCTGGAGCGCCGTGTGAACTAACGAACAAGTTCTTTGGTCAAGAACAAAATTTAGGCTTTAGCCTTGTTCTGGTCCTCAAGAATCTTAACTGCCATATCATAGATGGTAGTGTCGTCAAGAACTACGAGACCTCCGTCCGGGCCCGGTTCGATATGCATGCCGACGTTTTTGCCGAACTGATAGTTTACACCGCCGAAATAATTGCGTACTGTCTGTACAGTAAGGTTCAGCTCGTCGGCTATACGATGTGTTGAACCGTCAGGCAAACTGTCTTTGAGTCTGCGAAGCTCGTTGAAGGTGATTGTCTTGCTCATAGCAGATGGTATTTTTGAGGTTATACTTAAACGATTGACTATAAGTAACCGTCGATTATTTATTTTAGGTCGGTTGCTTTATTTTTACGTTTCCGATTGCTAATTTAGACATTTTTTCGCAAACTACCAAGAATTTTGGAAAATTTGTATATGTTTAATAACATATACTGTTAAAGAAGCTCCAAATCGTCGGCAGCTACCCATCCGATATAGTCGGAATTTAACCTTACTTTATACCATGTCACATTCCCTTCAGCATCGGTTTCCTCCGACACAATCCGCACTTCCGTACCTTTGGTAAGCACACCGTCCTTGCCTGATTCGTTCTCTTTGCCCGGTTCCGTAAGGAGACTGACCTTGAAAGCGGTAATCACTCCGTTTTCTTTCGAGGATATGGCACGAGCACCCGATATGGCAAACGCAACAAACACTACCGAGCATATAAGCGTAATAATGCCACCGAAAAATCCAATTTTTCTGGCTATGACACTACGGGTAAAGATATAAAGCGCTGCTCCCCCTATAAACAGGATGAAACACACAGCGCCCCACACTGCCCAAAGGTTGGAAGCTGTTTCAACCGCTATTGCTGTATGTATATTCTGGAAGAATGAAGGCTCGTCAAGAGTGACTTTCAGACGCTTCCCTTTCTGTTCTGCCTTATTCGAATCCTCAATACGACTTCTCAAATAGCGAAGATTGGCATTTAGCTCCTTCTGGCTCGGATCAATGCGTTTTGCCCTGAGATAGCACAGCATTGCCTTGCCATAATCCCCTTCCTGATAATAGGCATTGCCCATATTGAAAAGAAGAGGCACAGAGACACCCTCCGTCTCTGCCACTATACCATAGAGTTCTATCGCTTTACCGTATTCCTTTGCCATATAGGCGGAATCGGCGTCAGCCAATGTGGTCTGTGCAGATGCTCCGGCAGGAATCAGTGTCGTCAGAGCAATCAAGAGAGAGGCTACTATATATTTCATTATCCTACTGTTTCTCATTTCCCGACGTTTTTTGCTGTTTGAATGAATCTTCAAGTGAATTAATCACCACAACACCCTGATCATATACAGGCTGCATATTTCCTTTTGTGGCAGCGGGAGCATACTTGGCAAATTCACACTCATCAAGAAGAGCGATGAATTGAGCCACCACATTTTCCGGAATACCCCGGTCATATAGTTTTTCGCTTATGTTCTGACGTGTAAGTTCCGATGGAGGCATCTTGAGCTTGTCGCCCATATAGCCCCAAAGGGCAGCAAGCATCTCGTCGTAGAAACGATCGGTCTCCCCTTTCTTGATGCATAATCCCGCTTTACGCAGACGCTTCTTTGCCATTTTGTCAGCTTTTCTGCTCCTTACGGCAAGAAGGTCGGCATTTGCCTTCAAATAAGCCCTATAATAGCCCACGGCTCCTAAAAGCAGAAGGATAGGGATAATGTAGAACAACCAATAGCCGAAACGCTTCACGTAGGGGGTATGGGTCATTGATAAACCACCGTTCACGGGCAACAGATTTGGATTAAACGACATATTGCCTCGTGTCTGCGATTTCTCAGAGCCTTTACCCCTACCTACGGTTATCTCATAGCCACGTGCAGTGGACGTTTCATATCGTCCGCTTTCCGGATTGAAATAGACAAGCTGAACATCCGGGATTTTGAAAGATCCCGACTCAAGCGGCATAAAAGAATAATCGAAACGTGCCGTTCCACTGACATTGGTTCGTCCGACAGTAGTCTGCACATCAGGTGTAGGGCTATATACCTCCAATTGCGGAGGATAAAGAGCATTGAGATCGGGCAACTTAACATATTTAAGGTTACCGGTACCACTTACTGTATAGACCACCGATGCAGCCTGATTGCTCAGGAATGTCTGCGCGGGAAGTGTGGAGCTTATGGAGAATTTTCCTACGCCACCGGAGAAGTTGGCAGGTTGAGGAGCCGGGAGGCTTTTCACATTTATGGTCAAATCATTCGGAGTGACATTGAGCTGCAAGGGCTTTGCCACCGACATACTTCCCCAGAACGGGTCGTGATAATATTCACGCTCATCCACGCTGACTGTGTAGGTGTTGCCGAGCACTTTCAACTGGCCCTCCATCTGAGGGAAGATGATATAGCGGGCAATGATAGCAGTAGCATAGGTCTTGCCTCCCACCGTCTCATAGTCGAGTTGATTGGAAACATCTTTCGATTCCTCCACTACAAAGCCTTCAAACTTCGGAGCGGCAGTAGCACCGATAAATTTTATGGCATCGTATGTAGTATAGAGTTTAACGGTATAGACCAATGCCTCCTGCTCATAGGCAGTGGTTTTGCTGACATTCGCTTTCAGATAGAGATTGCCGTCACCCTTACCGATGAATTTCGGACCATCGGCACTGTTATGACGTGTAGGGTCGGATGACTGCTGCTGTTGCTGCTGATTGGAACCGCCGGGTGTAGCCGCTTCGGCAGCTGCTCCGATAGTGTAGCTCACAGTGTTACTCTTCACTCCGTCTACCGTCACAGGACCGAAAGTATATGAGCCTTCGGTCTGTGCCCTGACTGTAAGGGTATACGTGTAACTATAAGACTGGGTAGTCTTGCCATTGACACTTGTAAAGCTCGAACTCTGCCCGGTGCGGTCGAAATACATAACCTTACCACCCGGCACTGATGCCGGTTTCTCGGGTGCCTTTTCAGAATTGCTTACCTCGTAAGTGATGTAAAAGAGTTCGCCTACACCGATTGCTCTTCTACCCCTGCCCGTCTGCACATCAAGACGCACTGTAGCAGCTTCCGATGCCAACGTAAAAAGCATTAGCACCATCATAAGCAGGATATGTTTCTTTCGTGGTTTCATCTCTATCTTGGATTATATTTCCATTATCACGGGAGGTCGCCCGGAGCTTGGAAGTCCGCTTCCAGCCTCTATCTCCAGCGACGATGCCGTTATTGTATCATATTTCCCTGTAAAACTGTTGTAGAAGCTGAAACGAAGGGAATCAATAACGAATTTACCCTCCCGCTTCGGCATCACTATACACTCTATCTCTACCTCCGAACCCAATTCGCCATCCTTTATGTAATGGCTCACATTGTCCGTCATCGACTTAAACTGCAACCCTTCGGGAAGCATAGCCGGAATATTGGGGAGAAGAACTCCTTCAAGACTACCAACACCGGAAATGGTTACAGTGAGCAGTGTGTCTTCACCATTCTTAATCTCGCCATCAGGAAATTCTGCGGCAATCTCAAAATCTCCTACAGCTCCGGAGAAATCGTCAGGACGCCCGCGTTCCGGCAATGCCGACACTCTTACACTCACTTCCGGCGCTGAAAGACCCACCGCGTCAACCACATTGCCGATGGATCGTCCCCAAAAAGGATCATAGTATTCCTGTTGTCGGTAAAAGCCGAGCCGGTAGTCAGCACCTTTTATTCTGAATTTACCCTTTTCCGGAAAACGCAGGAAATAACGATCCACAACAGCCGTATAGTATGGACGGCCATTAATCTCAACAGGAGTCAGCTTATTGTCCGGTGCCGAGCGCCTAACGTCCATCCCCTCAAAGTCGGGTAATGAAGTAAGCTCGATACCCTCTATGGAAGGATCGGGAGTGAAGAGCACGACCTCATATACAAGGTTCTCGCCCTGGATTACCTTGTCGCGCGACACCCTTGCCCGGAGATAGGCACCGTGAGTTCTCTCCCCCGCCACAATTGTAACGTGGGGGAAAAGAAGCAAAAGAAATAATATAAGAGTCGTTTTCCTCACTTTATGTTTCCTTTTTACCAGTTTTTATTATTTCGGTTGCGTCCCTTGCTCTTGTCGCCCTGATTTCCTGTGGCAACTCTTGCTCGGGTCTGGTTTTCCTTATTCTCCATTGCCTGAAGGATCTGGTCGGCAGTCTGCTGATTTATGTCCTGCGGCTTCGGTTGCTGCTGTTGATTATTCTGCTGATCCTGCTTTTGCTGGTCTTGTTGATCCTGTTGCTGATCCTGTTTATCCTGCTTGTCTTGATCCTTATCCTGGTTCTGCTGATTCTGGTCTTTATCCTGGTTTTGATCCTGATTCTCATCCTGGTCCTGAATCTTCAGCTGGGTGATACGCAGGTTACGCCGAGCGTTATCGTCGGAGGGGTTAAGTCGCAAAGCCTGCTTATAATAACCTAAAGCCTGCTTATAATCTTCCGAATTGAAAGCAACGTTTCCAAGATTATAATTTGCCATCGAAGCGAGCTGTGGTTTCACACTGCCCATCTTGGCAACCTGCTCTAAAGCTTGGCAACCCTTGGCAGCCATATCCTTTGCAGCCTGAGTGGTGTCGGAAGGATTTGTGCCAAGGCGTATTTGTGATAATCCGAGATTGTATCTACCCACAGCCGAGTTAGGATTCTCCTTCAAAGCTTCCTCATATTTTCTCAACGCGGCACGATAACGTCCCTCCTTATAGAGCTTGTTGCCTTCTGTGATGGCATTTCTCTCCCTCTTTGTAGATTCGTTGTCGGCATAGCTTTTCTCAGGGAAAGCTATAACCGACATAAGAGCCATGAGGAATATCAATATCTTCTGTCTCATCTCTTCTCCTCCTTTTTAAAGAATGTGATTTTATCGAGCCAGCCAATCTTACGGTCAAGAACAAATATATCAGCCACCAACAGAGCCAAAGCAAACCATACAAAAATGGCAAAAAGCTCATCATGCACAGCTGAGAAACTCGATTCGAGAGCACTCTTCTTCACAGTGTCGAGCTGCTTGTCGAGCTCATTGAGCGCATCGTTGTTGGAAGCGTTTACATATATGCCCTTTCCTGCGGAGGCTATCTCAGTGGCAAGGTCCTCGTTCAAAGCTGTACGTACAGGTTCACCCGTCTCCGGATTCATCAGATAGCCACCACCTTTAAGAGGAATTGGCACAGGGGTAGTAGACCCCAGACCCACTACGTCGAGCTGGATGCCGTTGCGGGCAGCCGCCTTGGCTGCATCCATCACACTCTGCTGGTCTTCAAGATCCTCCGCATCAGTGATAAGTATTATTGCCTTACCTATTTTCTTATCTTCGCTAAACGATTTGGTTGCCATATCTATGGCAGCGGTAATGTTTGTGCCCTGGTTGGCAAGCTGGCTCGGATCAATTGAGTTAAGAAACATCTTTGCCGACACGTAGTCGCTCGTGACAGGGATAAGGGTATAGGCATCGCCGGCATAGACAATCAAGCCCACACGGTCGTTGTCAAGACGATTGATGAGTTTCTCAAGTATGAGCTTGGCGGTACGCATACGGTCAATGCCCTTCTCCTCTCCCGTAGAGGAAGCAAGCATAGAGTTACTGGCGTCGACGGCGATAACAACCTCGATACCCTCCTTAACCGTTTTTTCATCTTTCACACCTCCCCACGGACGCGCAAAGGCAATCACCACCAGAGCAAGGGCAAGCATCTGAAGGGTAATCTTTATCGGGGGCTTATAGGGAGATGTCTCGGGCATAAGCGAAGCGAGCACCTTCGGCTTGCCGAACTTCTTCAGATTACGTCGCCGTGCATAGCGTGCCCAAGCGTACAGGCACACAAACGCCGGCACGAGAAGCAATAGAAGAAGTAAGCCTGGATATGCGAAACTAAACATTTATATTCTGTTTAAATGTCGATTATTTCTTGATTTATTTTTATTACAGCTTTCGAAGAAGCCACAGGGAGAAATCAGGGGATTCTGCGAAGCACCGTATAGCGCATCAGCAAAGCAAGACACATGGCACATAGAGCCGTCAGAATCCAAGGCATAAAATTCTCATCAGTGAGAGTGAACCTATCAACGTCAAGCACGGTCTTTTCAAGATGGTCAATCTCCTCAAACACGTGGTTGAGCATCTTTTCATCCGTAGCCCTGAAATACTTACCACCTGTAAGGTCAGCAATCTGACGAAGCGACTGCTCGTCGATCTTAGTTTCCATCGTAGTGGTGGAGAAACCGTAAGGATCGGTAATCTGAATCGAGCCATTTGTGCCGACACCGATAGTATAGACCTTTATACCCTTCTGCTTCGCAATCTGCGCTGCTGTGGAGGGTGGCACATCACCGGCATTGTTGGTACCGTCGGTGAGAAGAATTATGCTCTTCGACTTAGCCTTACCCGAAGCGATACGGTTGATAGCACTTGTAAGACCATCGCCTATGGCAGTGCCATCAGTAAGATCACCCATCTGCACCTGACGAATGGCGTTCATAAGAGCGGCACGGTCATTGGTGAGTGGCATAAGCGAAAGGCTCTCTCCGGCAAATACCACAAGACCCATATTGTCGTCCTTGCGCATATTCACAAACTTAGTGGCAACATCCTTGGCAGCAGCAAAACGTGAAGGCTCGAAGTCTTTAGCAGTCATACTGCCTGATATGTCAAGGGCAATCACAATGTCCGTACCCTCAATACGTGAGCTGCGGAGATGATCGTGGGTCTGCGGACGGCATAGAGCCACTATCAATGCACCGATGGCGACAAGCTGGAGCACAAAGAGAAAGTGCATTGCCACTGTCTTCCACGTCACCGGCAACTTCGCAATCGGCGACACTGTGGAAATACCCAAAGAGGGATTGGCGTTGCGGTGTTTCCAGATATACCACGCTATAAGCGGTATATAGATGAGGAAGAGCCATAAGAGACCCGGATACTTAAGCATCATTTCTCACCTCCTTTCTTCATTTCAGCCGCTTTCTTAACACCGGTGGCACCTGTCTTAACCTCAGCAGTCTTAACATCGCCCGGTTTCACATCGCCGGGCTTTAAGCCGTTATCTCCGGTGTTTTCATCCGGAGCAGGAGCAACAGGCTTAGTCTCCTCCACAAATTTCACAGCGTTTTCATAGGCTGCTATATTGTCGGCAGGCAACGGACGCACCTTCGCAAATTTCACGAAATCAGCCACACTGAGAATCTGACGCATATACTCACGTTTATCCTTGATGTCGCTTTCGTAGAGATGATCCATAATTTCTCTGGTGGTCATCTCCATCGCATTGATGCCAAACCTACGGTCAAGATAGGTACGCAGAATATCGGTAAGGCGTGTGAAGTATTCCTTCTCCAGTCCCTGTTCCCAAAGATTCTTGGTCTTAAGCTCTCGCAAATCGCGCATAGCAGTCTCGTAGGGTGTAGGCTGCGGCTTCTTGGGTAGCACGGTGCCCTCCTTCTTATAGCGACGCATAGCCCATATGGCTGCCCCCGCAAGGAGCACCACAAGAAGAATTACCCACCAATAATCTGAAAGCCAGTTAGGGAGAATATCTGTGATTTTTTTACCTTCCGGCTCTGCTACCGGGGCAAAGCCGGCTATGGGATCATCAGCTGTAACGTTCACAGGCACAACATTCAGGGTAAGCACGTTTGAGCGTGCGGTGTCGCTTTCAGAGACATACACAAATTGAGGCAGACGGAAAGTGCCTGAGTCGAATGCCTGCACAGGTACCTTATAATTAATCTGTATCCTACCCGAACCGATCTCAACAGTGTCGGCCTTATACGATGTGCGTAGCTCAATGCTGTC
The DNA here is from genome assembly GCA_947177145.1 of uncultured Porphyromonadaceae bacterium. Lineage (GTDB taxonomy): Bacteria > Bacteroidota > Bacteroidia > Bacteroidales > Muribaculaceae > Lepagella. Next base: position 14,928 of record CAMWTL010000011.1, on the reverse strand, counting down.
GCCACAGATGCCTACGTATCCCAAGGCGGGATCCGCATCCTTGAACATCGGGAAACCGCCAGGCTTCCCCTTATCCTGCACCACCTCAAGGCCAAGCGTGGTTATATTGCCCATAAGAAGGTTAACGGAGTCGAGCTTTGCCGTCACCGTCACCTTTCCAAAGGCTGATCCCACTGTGAGGATACAGATTATAGCTACCAGTATGGTCTTTATCTTATGAATCATTATTCTTTTTCTTTCTACTCTTTATCTTGCCCGGCAGGTTTCCCTTATCTTGCAGAACGGTTGCGGAACAGTGCTAACAACGCCTTCACATAATCTTCGTCGGTAGAAACGGAAGCCAAATCCACTCCGCACCTTCCTGTGACGGAAGAGAGCTTCTGCTGCCTTTCATACCAAGCTTTGTCGAAAGCTTTCCTTACTCGTTTTGAAGATGTGTCAATCCAGCGGTCGGCGCCGGTCTCCATATCCCTTACTCTTATTAAGCCTACATCGGGAAGCTTGGCATCACGTTTATCATACACCTGGATTGCAGCAAGGTCGTGCTTACGGTTGGCTATCGACATACTTGAGAAATAATCGTGGTTGTCTATGAAATCGCTCAAAAGGAATGCGGTGCAACGTTTCTTAAGCGCATTTGTCATAAATTTCAGAGCCACATCAATATCTGTGCCACGGCTTTGGGGCTGCATATCGATAATCTCACGGATAATCAGCAATATATGTTTCTTTCCCTTCTTTGGGGGAATGAATTTCTCTATACGGTCGCTGAAAAAAATCACACCCACCTTGTCATTGTTCTGAATTGAGGAGAAAGCGAGGGTGGCAGCAATCTCGGCTATAACCTCCTTTTTATGGTCGCCCACAGCCCCGAAGTCGCTACTGCCGCTAACGTCGATAAGCAACATCATAGTCAGCTCACGCTCTTCCTCATATACCTTCACATAAGGCTTATTAGTACGGGCGGTCACGTTCCAGTCGATGTCGCGTATGTCATCACCGGGCTGATACTCCCTCACCTCGGAGAATATCACACCACGTCCTTTGAAGGCAGTGTGATATTCGCCTGCGAAGATGTTCTGGCTCAGACCACGGGTCTTTATCTCTATTTTCCTTACTTTCTGAAGCAGTTCTTTTGCGTCCATATTTTTCGGTTACTTATCAGGGCACGACAACCTTGTCGAGGATAGCGGAGATCACCTCGTCGGCACCGATATTGTTTGCTTCAGCCTCATATGACAGACCGATACGGTGGCGCATTACGTCGTGACATACTGCACGCACATCTTCCGGAATCACATATCCGCGACCCTGAAGGAAGGCATAGGCACGTGATGCAAGCGCAAGGCTTATGGAAGCACGTGGTGAAGCACCGTAAGAGATAATGCTTTCAAGGTCGGCAAGACCGAACTTAGCCGGTTCGCGGGTAGCAAACACGATATCCACTATATAGTTTTCAATCTTCTCGTCAATGTATATCTTCTCTACAATCTTCTGCACTTCAAGAATCTCACGGGTGCTCACCACCGGGCGAATAGGCTCCGGAGTGCCGTAGATATTCTGTCGGATAATAGCCTTTTCCTCCTCCTTCTTGGGATAGCCGATCACAACCTTGAGAAGGAAACGGTCGGTCTGTGCTTCGGGAAGCGGATAGGTACCCTCCTGCTCAATCGGGTTCTGGGTTGCCATTACAAGGAAGGGGCGGTCAAGGGGGAAAGTCTCGTCGCCAATGGTCACCTGTCGCTCCTGCATAGCCTCAAGAAGCGCACTCTGCACCTTAGCCGGAGCACGGTTGATCTCATCGGCAAGCACAAAGTTGGCAAAGATCGGACCTTTCTTCACTTCAAAAGTCTCATTCTTTATACTGTAGATAAGCGTACCGATCACGTCGGCTGGAAGAAGGTCGGGGGTAAACTGGATACGGCTGTATTTCGCATCCACAAGGTTGGCGAGAGTCTTGATGGCAAGAGTCTTGGCAAGACCCGGCACACCTTCAAGCAGCACGTGGCCGTTGCAGAGCAGAGCGATAAGAAGGGAATCAACAAGATGCTTCTGGCCAACGATCCTACGGTCCATACCGGTGCGGATCATACTCAGGAAATTGCTCTTGGAGGCAATCAGATCGTTAAGCTCTCTGATATTCACAGTTTCGTTCATATTGTTCTTTTTATATTTTTATCGTTTATCCGGAAAGAGGATTTCTGTGGAATTATTTTGGAAATGCAAAAATAGTATTTATTAACTTAAAAATTTCCATTACCACTGTTAAATAATCTTCAACGTGTTTAAACGTTATTAAAAACGGGCTATATCACTCCGTTTTTTATAGATTATTAGGATTTCCGTCGGCTTATGACTGGGCATTGAAGGCATTCCACCCCTGAGCTTTTATAGGTATCTCCGCGCCGTCACGTGTCACCATCGCACAGCCTAATTCCGGTTTGGTGATATAACCAATCATAGTCACTCCTTTCAGCTTCTCAATTTTCTCGTGATCGGTGAGAGGCACTGTAAAAAGCAGCTCGTAGTCTTCACCTCCGTTCATAGCAGCAGTGACAAGATTCATATTAAATTCCTCAGCCATCAGTGCAGTCTGATAGTCAATAGGTATCTTATCCTCATATACGCGGCAGCCGGTGTCTGAATCCTTGCAGATGTGGAGAAGTTCCGACGACAGACCATCGCTTACATCCATCATTGAAGTTGGCTTTATACCCTCTTTCCTCAGCATCTCGATTATATCCTTTCTTGCCTCCGGTTTGAGCTGGCGTTCAAGTATATATTCCTTACCTGCAAAATCAGGCTGGAAATTCTTTTGTCCGGCAGCCACCACATTCTCCCTCTCAAGAAGCTGTAGCCCCATAAAGGCTGCACCGAGGTCACCGCTCACGCAGATAATATCCGTAGGTTTCGCGCCGTCACGACGTACAACGTCCTCCGGGGCAGCCACACCTATGCAGGTGATACTGATTACAAGCCCCGTAGCCGACGCGCTCGTATCGCCCCCTACAAGATCAACGCCGTATATCTCGCAGGCTAACTTTATACCGGAATATATAGCGTCAAGATGCTCCACGGTAAAACGGCTCGACACACCGATACTTACGGTAATCTGCTTAGGCGTACCGTTCATAGCATAAATGTCGCTGAAATTGACAATGGCTGCCTTATAGCCTAAATGTTTCAGCGGCACATAACGCACGTCGAAATGAATGCCCTCAAGAAGGAGGTCAGTGGTGACAAGCACATCCTTGTCGCCAAATGATAATATAGCAGCGTCATCCCCCACCCCTTTCTTTGTTTCCGGGTTTTTCAAGGGGAAATCTTTTGTAAGACGGTCGATAAGACCAAACTCGCCTAATTCTGATATTTCTGTCTGATTGTTCTCCATAGTGTATCTGTCTAAATATTCAGAAGCCCGGCCTGATGGGTTGCTGTGGTTCAGGCCAGGCTATCCGGGTTATAGTATTTGATTATCCGGAAGGATAATCTGTTGTCTAATTCTTAATTAAATGCGCTCAAGCATCTCTTTGATTATCTTTGTCATCACCGGCTGTGCCTTGATAGCAGCCTTCTGCACCTCTTCATGGGTAGGCACTTCCTTAATATCCTTACCTCCGAGGTCGGTGATTACTGACACCCCGAACACGGTCATTCCGGCATGGTTAGCCACAATCACCTCAGGCACTGTAGACATACCCACAGCGTCGCCACCGATTACGCGGAAATACTCATATTCTGCCGGGGTCTCGAAAGTAGGACCGGCTGTGCCTACATACACACCGTGCATCAGGCGGATGCCATTCTCACGGGCAATATCATCAGCCATCTGGATAAGACCGGTACTATAAGCCTCTGTCATAGCCGGGAATCGGGGACCGAGTTCCTCGTAGTTCTTACCTCTCAAGGGGTTCTCCGGGAAAAGATTGATATGATCGGTAATGACCATGACATCACCAACCTGGAACTCCTTGTTCATACCTCCGGCAGCATTACTTACAAACAGACGACTCACACCCAACTTCTTCATAACCCTGACAGGGAAGGTCACTTGTTTCATATCGTAGCCCTCGTAATAATGGAAACGCCCCTGCATCGCCATTATATACTTTCCGCCTAACATTCCGAAGATAAGCTTGCCGCTATGGCCCTCTACGGTGGAAACCGGGAAATTAGGTATGTCGGTATATGCAATCTCCTTTTTTATATCAATATGATTCACAAGATCACCCAGACCCGTACCAAGAATAATGGCTGTCTCAGGTGCCTCGCCAACTTCTTTCAGAATATAGTCAGCGGTTTCGCTGATCTTCTCTAACATTGATTTTTCCATGTGTCTAAATTTTGGCTAATTAGCTATTAAAATAACGCTCCATCCTCTTTTATTGTTTCCATCCCCTCAAATATGACCCATAATACGTCGCTCTCCCACTATCTCCTATCCGGACAGACTTTACACCTCTTCCGCCGGACGGAAACCGAGATAGCTTTTGAGTGCAGTGATAAAATCACTGTCGTCAAGGGCATCCACAATCTTCACAGTCACCGGAAGATAGAATGTGAAGGGTTTAAGACTCTGCGGGAAATAAGGATTATGCATAAGGCGTACGGCATCCTTTTCAGTAGTGATGATGATTTTACGCGCTCCCGGCACATTCTTAAATTTCCTTATGATCTGCTCTATGTCGCCACGTGTGAAATCGTGGTGATCAGGATAATGGTCTACCTTCACCTTAAAGGGATACTTACGGAAATAACGCACAAAATAGCGTGGATGAGCTATGCCGGTAAGCAGCAACGCCCCGTCTTGCTCAGTGAGGTTGGAAAGGCTTACACGATAAGGCGAATCCTCAGGAAACACGGGCTGTAAGCTACCGTAGGCGTATTGTGAGAAGAAGAGTTTCTGATAAGTGAGCAGATTCAGCTCTTTTTTCTTTATACGGAAATCAATAGGCTGAACATCTTCGGGACACTTGGTGACAATCACCATATCGGCACGGTTCACCTGAAGCTTGCTTTCACGAAGACGCCCCAAAGGAAGCAGTTTATCCTCATATACCGGACGATGATAGTCCATCAGCAGGACTGACACCTTTGGCTTTACCCAACGGTGCTGGAAAGCATCGTCGAGCACTATAAGCTGAAGATCGGGAAAAAGGCGTTGCAGCTCCTCGATGCCCTTACGGCGATTCTCACATACAGCCACCTGCACCCGCATACCGAATTTCCGGTAGATCTGAAAAGGTTCATCACCTATCAGCTCGGGGGTGCTATGAGAATTTGCCAATACAAATCCATGTGTCTTGCGCTTATATCCCCTGCTAAGGACAGCTATCTTATATTCCGTCGCCAAGTTACTTACAATATACTCCACATGTGGAGTCTTCCCGGTACCTCCGACAGTAATATTCCCTACTCCCACAATCGGGATCTCGTATTCCACCTCCTTTAAAGCGCCATGGTCGAAAAGCCAATTACGCATCCCTGTCACCGCCCCGTAGACCCACGAGAGCGGTGTCAGAAGTGCCACCATTATTTTATCCCTTTTCGTTTTCACTGCTTTTCTTATTCAACTACCTAAATACATCCTATTATATTATCCGAATCACCACGCCAACGGCTGTGGGAAACCTACCTGCATATAAGGCATACGTGCTTGTATAGGTTTCTGGGTAAGAATAGTTCTTGCCCAATCCACAGCTATTTCGTCGTAATTACCACCTAGTGCTTGACGCATAGCCTCAGTAGCTTTCATATTGGCAAATTCCGGTAAGAAATCCCACATAGTCGCCTCTATTGAAGGATATAGGGCAACGTTGTAAGACTCACCGAGTTTGCTCTTGTCAGCTACCCAGTCAATCGCATCCTGGAGATTACCCAATTCATCGACCAAGCCGATTTCTTTGGCTTTCATAGCGTCCCACACACGTCCCTCACCTATGCGGCGCACCACCTCTTCACTAAGCCCACGACCCTTTGCGACACGTGCCACAAACTTATCATACCCTCCTTCTACATATTTCTGCATAGCAGCCTGCTGCTTCTCCGTCATAGGATAATAGAGAGCGGGGAAATTGGCATCCGGATTAGTGGATACAGTCTGTGGGGTCACGCCTATCTTCTCAGTCAAACCCTTTACGTTGGGTATCAATCCGAATATACCGATAGAGCCGGTAATAGTAAGTGAGTCTGCGAAAATCCTGTCTGCACCGCAAGAAATCCAATAGCCTCCCGAAGCAGCATAATCACCCATAGAGACTGCAAGCGGTTTTCCTTTGCTCTTGAAATAGTCGAGAGCCTCACCTATCTGTTCACTGCCAAATACTGCCCCACCGGGTGAGTTTACCCTCAACACAAGAGCTTTGACATCATTGTTGTCGGCAAGCTCCACAATCTGAGGCACAAGTTTCTTATAGTTTATTGTAGAAGAGCCGCCACCGTCTACAATCTCACCTGTGGCATATAAGACAGCCACACGCTTTTTGGCTCCGTAAGCTGACCCCCAATCGGTCTGCGACAACAATACCGACGGACCGACGAAATTTAATTTCTTAACATCCTTGTTGAGAGTTTTAGCTATGATGCTGTCCATGCTGCGTTCATACACAAGCTGGTCAACAAATCCTGCTTTAAGGTCAGACTGTGCCGGCTCCAAGAATATGAAATCTTCGCTGATAGCCTTATTTATAGAGTCGGGAGTCAGTTTCTTACGGGTTGAACTGATGTCCTTACATATCACGTTCCATAGATTGGTGTAAAGCGTGTCGAGCTGGGCACGAGCCGGTTCGCTCATCTCATTCATGATATAAGGTTCGACAGCCGATTTGAACGTGCCGACCTTAACCACCTGAAACTGTACCCCGAGCTTATCGAAAAGATTCTTGAAGTAGATGTTGGTGCCACCGAGACCCTGCAATATCAGCTGGCCGCCGGGATTCATATAGATTTTACTGGCTACGGATGCAAGATAATAATCTCCCATCATGAAGTTATTGGCATAGGCAATTATCTTCTTATCCGAATCAAGAAAGTCTAATAAAGCCTCACGTAGGGCATGAAGAGTGGCGGGAGACGCCGAAACGCCTCCACACTTCAAATAGATTGCTGAAATATTGCGGTTCTCCTTTGCCTCACCGATAGCCGTCACCAGGTCAATCAAGGTTTGCGGGCGCTCCACATCACCCTGCACCAACGACAAATAGTCTATCTGGGTGGGCGTCTCACGTTCTACGATAGAACCTGAAAGATCAATCGTAAGCACACTTCCCTTCTTGATAGACTCCGGGGTTGATGACGTGACGCCTAATTTTGCCACTATCCCTATGCCGACCAACACAGCCACAACTCCGAACAGCACCAACGCTATCCAAGCCCCCACAAAGGAGGAGAGCGTGTTCATAAAAAACTTTTTCAGCATTTCCTTTCGATTTTTTGTATTTACATTAGAGCGTATCGACGTGAATTAGAGCGAAGCAATCACCTTCTTTATTTCCTCAGCAAGAGCATCCGCTTTTTCCATTGTAGAAGCCTCACTATAGATTCGTATGATAGGCTCGGTATTTGATTTGCGAAGATGCACCCAGGAATCGGCAAAGTCTATCTTCACTCCGTCAATATCTGTGATTCGTTCATTGGAAAATTTCTCCTTCACAGCCTCCAATATCGCATCAACATCAATGTCGGGAGTGAGCTGTATCTTATTCTTCGCTATGGCATATTGAGGATAGCCTGCCTTCAGCTCCGTAACCTTCTTGCCGCTCTTAGCCATAAGGGTAAGGAAGAGCGCCACGCCCACAAGCGCATCGCGTCCGTAGTGAAGCTCCGGATAAATCACACCGCCATTACCTTCGCCTCCGATCACTGCACCTGTCTCCTTCATCTTAGCCACGACATTTACTTCGCCTACCGCAGCGGCGGCGTAGCTGCATCCGTGTTTTTCAGTTACATCGCGCAATGCTCGTGAGCTGCTGAGATTAGACACGGTAGAGCCGGGAGTGTGGCTTAGCACATAGTCAGCCACCGCCACAAGGGTATATTCCTCTACAAACATCTCACCGTTTTCCATGACGATAGCAAGACGGTCAACATCCGGATCTACCACAAAGCCAACGTCTGCCACGCCATCCTTCATCAGAGACGAGATTTGAGTAAGGTTTTCAGGTATGGGTTCCGGAGTATGGGCAAATTTACCTGTGGCGTCACAGTTCAGCTCAATCACGTTCTTCACGCCGAGCTCTTTAAGGAGAGCGGGTATCACAACGCCACCTATTGAATTGACGGCATCTACAGCTACCGTAAAATTAGCCTTTGCTATGGCATCGCAGTCTACAAGGGGCAGATTCTTTACCATCTCAATATGACGCATAGCCCAAGTGTCGTCCTTGTACTCCTTGCCCAGGTCAAACACATCGGCAAAGGTATAGTCTTCCGCCTCGGCAATCGCAATCACCTCTTTACCCTCCACATCCGAAAGGAACTCACCGCGACTGTTGAGAAGCTTGAGCGCATTCCACTGCACCGGATTATGGCTGGCAGTGATAATGATGCCTCCATCTGCTCCAAGGTCTGTAACAGCCAACTCAGTTGTAGGGGTGGTAGCCATACCTATGTTAATGACATCAAGTCCCATCGACATCAAGGCTCCGGCTACAAGATGGTCAACCATATTTCCTGAGATACGAGCGTCGCGTCCTACGGCTATCTTACGTGCCGAAGGATTGTGGCGACGTATAAACTCTGCGTAGGCTGCTGTGAATTTCACTATGTCTACACCTCCGAGGCCATCACCGGCTTTGCCGCCGATAGTGCCTCTTATCCCCGATATTGATTTAATCAGTGCCATTGCAATATGTCTTTTAAGATTTATCTGTTGGGTTATATCAACTCTCTATATGTAGTATATGCGGTGATTAATATTCCGCACGGTAATATTTAAGATTAATGAGATATGGTATACAAGAAGTCTGATCATCGCTGAAGCCGTAATAACTTCTAAGCACCAGATTCACCTCGCTGTTATAGCCAAGGAATTTCAAAGGCCATTGGATTCCTTGTCCGAAATATTGGGAGGATTCAAGATACTGATTCTTATATACGAATTTATAACTCATATTCAAATTAGTAGAACTCGTCAACTGATTCTGTGTGCCGTTCCACGAAGGGTCGGAGCCGAGATATTCCGATTTAAGATCTAAACGGTTGTAGCGGAAATATACCACATCTCCCGCCTTCACCTTCTGCGACAGGTCACCTTTGTTTATAACCTGCATATAGATATATCCATCCTCGTCAAGACGATAGAAAGGTGCATCCGTACCGGTTATGAAGCTTATGGAGTCCTCAGGTACATTGTTGATTATCTTCTGACCGGCAAGATAATTATTTACAGCTTTCTCCTCTTCACGGAGTAATTCGGAATAGCTCTGCGTCTTGCTGCACGAGCCTAATCCCGACATCACTGCCACAAGCATTAAAAATAATGCGTTTCTTAGTATTCTTTTGTTTTTTGTATTCATTATCTGATGTATAGTTGATTGCATTTAGTATGGTTACTTCGTAACAATTAGTATAATATATTGAGCAGGTCACATCACAAGCTTCGGAAGACTCATTGAGGCAAGATATTTGTCAAACTTACCCATATTGTCAATCAAGACCTTACGGGCGTCATCAAGTGATCCGTGAAATTCTCCTCCGGCAGCCTGAAGATGTCCTCCGCCGCCATAGAGGTGCTTACATATTTCCGACACGGGGAAACTGCCTACACTGCGTGCCGACACCTTGATACAGTCGGAATCCTCACGAAAAAATATGCTGTAGACCACTCCCTTAATCTCAAGAGGACGGTTTACCAAACCCTCCGTATCTCCTCTTTCATAATGGTATTTCTCAAGTTCCTCTTTAGAGAGAGTTATCACGGCAGCACGGTGTGAGGGAAAGATCTGTAGCTTTTCCGACAAAGAGTATGCCTCCAGCTGCAGGCTCCAATAACTGCGGGTATTTAGCGATTCCCTGACTATCTTCTCCTTATCCACCCCCTTTTCGAGAAGGTGCATCAAAATTTCATATATATCGGAATGTTTGATGTTGACAGTGAAGTTACGGGTATCGGTGATGATACCGGTGAGCAGGCAAGTGGCGCAATCAAGATTGATCTCTCCATAAAGCCCCATAGCCGCTATGAGCCGGAAACACAGCTCACATGTAGACGACATATCGGGATAAGAAATCAAAAGGTCGGCAAAGTTGTCGGGTTCCTGATGGTGGTCGATGAGCACCTTGCGTGCCGAAGCACCCTGGATAAGCGGAGCCAAGTTATCTTGACGGGAAGGAGTATTGAAATCACAGCATATGATTAAATCAGCCTCCCCGACGGTGGTCTTACAATAATCGGTATGGCAAGTATAGACAGCTATTTCCTTAAATCCGGGAAGAAACGACAGACTGACCGGCGCCTTGTCAGGCACAACCACCGTAGCCTCCTTGCCAAGACTACGGAGAAGATGATATAGACCGAGTGTGCTGCCTATGGCATCGCCGTCGGGACGCACGTGGCATGTGAGCACGATTCTCTCCGAATCGCCTATCATGCGCTTTAACTCTTTTGCTTTCTCTGTATCGACTAATTTATCCATTTTGCTGAATTGAAGCCAGTCTGTCACATTGGCAGCTCCTTCCAAACCGAGGCAACCAAAAGAGCAAGACAAGGCCGATTTCATTTTCAAGCCACAAAGATACAAATTATCTCGCAAATTCTATCTAACTTTGTATCCAAAATTAGTTAAACAGACTCACTCATGCATACAACCGACGAAAAATTAGCAGCCTTCGGCAGATTTCTTGAAGTGCTCGATACGCTGCGGACCAAATGTCCTTGGGATGCCAAGCAGACCAATGAGTCGCTACGTCCCAACACTGTAGAGGAGGTTTACGAACTTGCCGACGCTCTTATTGCCGATGACACCGTTAATATCCGCAAAGAACTTGGCGATGTTCTGCTCCACGTGGCTTTCTACTCCAAGATTGCCGACGAGAAAGGACAATTCGATATTGCCGACGTGCTCAACTCTCTCACCGATAAACTCATCTTCAGGCATCCCCACATCTATGGAGATGTAAAGGCAGATGATGCTGACCAGGTAAGCCGTAACTGGGAGCAGATCAAACTGCGTGAAAAGGGTGGCAACAAGACCGTCCTTGCCGGAGTACCATCTACCCTGCCGGCACTTATCAAAGCCAACCGTATCCAAGAGAAGGTGGCAAACGTAGGATTCGACTGGGAAGAACCTTCGCAAGTGTGGGACAAAGTGAAGGAGGAAATTTCCGAGACACAGGCGGAAATAGACGCAGGAAATGCCGGGGATGTGGAAGCCGAATTCGGTGACCTCCTCTTCTCCATAGTCAATGCTGCGCGGCTATACGGTGTAAATCCGGAAAACGCTTTGGAAAGGACAAACCGTAAATTCATTCACCGTTTCAATTTCCTTGAAAAAAGAGCACATGAACTCGGTAAGAGCCTGAAAGAGATGACTCTCGCCGAAATGGATGAAATTTGGGAGGAAGCGAAGAAAGCATGATACTCTGCATCACCGAGAAACCGAGCGTAGGACGTGACATTGCCCGTATCGTCGGTGCCGACTCGCGGCGCGACGGATATATGGAGGGCAATGGCTACTGTGTGACCTGGACCTTCGGACATCTCTGTACGCTGAAGGAACCCCACGACTATAGCCACGACTGGAAACGATGGTCGCTATCGGCACTTCCGATGATTCCACCCCGTTTCGGCATCAAGCTCATCGATAGCCCTACGTATAAGCAACAGTTTGAGACTATACGTCGCCTCATAGAACAGTGTGACGAAATAATAAACTGCGGTGATGCCGGGCAGGAGGGTGAGCTTATCCAACGCTGGGTGATGCAGAAAGCCGGTTGCGAGAAACCGATCAAACGCCTTTGGATCAGCTCTCTTACCGATGAGGCAATAAAGGAGGGATTCAAGCATCTCCGCACCCACGAGGATCTCGAACCCCTCTACACAGCGGGCTTATGCCGCGCAATCGGCGACTGGGTGCTCGGTATGAACGCCACACGCCTCTACTCACTTAAATACGGGGTACATGGTCAAGTGCTTTCTATCGGACGTGTGCAGACACCCACCCTTGCTCTTGTGGTGAACCGACAGATCGAAATCGAAAACTTCAAACCTACTGACTATTGGGAACTGAAGACACTTTATCGCGACACTATCTTCTCTGCCACAGGCAAGAGCTTTGACAAAGAGGAGAAAGGACAGCAGGTGGTGGAACATCTGAAGAATTTCCCCCTCGTGGTCACCGACGTGTCGAAGAAAGCGGGTAAGGAAGCCCCTCCCCGGCTCTTCGACCTCACGTCGCTTCAAGTAGAGTGTAACAAGAAACTGAACCTCGGGGCTGACGAAACCTTGCGCACCATACAGAGTCTATATGAGAAGAAAGTGACCACATATCCGCGTGTAGATACCACCTATCTCACCGACGACGTATATAGCAAATGCGGCGCTATCCTCAACTCCCTCACCGACTACCAGATGCTCATGGTGCCTCTGAGGGGTAAGAAACTTAGGAAGAGCAAGAAGGTGTTCGACAATTCAAAGGTGACAGATCACCATGCCATTATCCCGACCGGACAACCGCTCCCGACGGGACTAAGCCGGATTGAGCGCGAAGTGTTTAATCTCATTGCACTGCGTTTCATCTCGGTGTTTTTCCCTGATTGCTCCTTCGAGCAGACCATAGTATCCGCAAAAGTAGACAAAGTGGCTTTCAAGGCAACGGGAAAGGTCATCCTTGATCCGGGCTGGAAACTTGTCTATGCCGGCGACAGAAAGACCGACGACAGCCACGATAAAGACAATTCTGACAAGGATACCCCCGACGAGGAGAACAGTGCAGGATTGCCCGTCTTCACAAAGGGTGAGGAAGGACCCCACTCGCCAAGACTGGTGAAAAAGACTACTCAGCCACCAAAGTATTTTACAGAGGGCACTCTACTGAAGGCGATGGAGACGGCAGGAGCAATGGTTGATGACGAGGAACTGAGGGAATCGCTTAAAGCTAACGGTATCGGCAGGCCCTCCACACGTGCAGCTATTATCGAGATTCTCTATAAGCGAGGCTATATAGTGAAAGAAAGGAAATCGCTACGTGCCACTCCGGCAGCCATTGAGCTTATCGGGCTGATAAAGGAGGAATTGCTCAAAAGCGCAAAGCTTACCGGCATTTGGGAAGGGAGGCTCCGTAAAATAGAGCGACGCGAATACGATGCCAGGGAGTTTATAGACCAGATCAAGATGATGATCACCGAAATTACGATGTCCGTATTGCGTGACACATCCAACCGTCGCATCGTGGCTGAACAGCTCACTACCTCGTCCGCTCCCTCAAAAGAGGGAAAAGGCGATAACTCAGCTGAAACTCCCGACTCTAAGAAGGGAAAACGAACAAGAAAATCGAAGAAAACAGATTCAGATAAAGATAAACCGGAATGATGAACGAGACAGTACAATATATCATAGTGGGTGTGGTGCTTTTAGCAGCCGCCGTCTATATTGCTATGAAATTAGTCAACCTTCGTAAAAAGGGGAAGATTGACTCCTGCTGTGGCTGCGCACTTTCCGAGAATTGCAATAAGAAACATAATAAAAAAGACTGCCATGAGAACCATTAAGATATGGAATGATGAGGCATCTGCCAAGCAGCTTGACCAGATATGTCGAGATCTTGAGGGGGGCAATATCATTATTATGCCCACCGACACACTCTATGCCATAGCATGTGATGCATTGAATCCGAAAGCGATTGAGCGCATATGCCGTATGAAAGGAATCAATCCTGACAAGACAAACCTTTCCATAATTTGTTCTGACATTTCGATGGCTGCCGAGTATGCACGGTTTGACAACAATGCCTTCAGGCTCCTGCGCGACTATACCCCGGGCCCGTTTACATTCCTTTTCAAATCCGCACCCACTCTCCCTAAGGCTTTCAAAGGTAGGAAAGTGGTGGGTATACGCATTCCCGATAATAAGCTTTGCCGCGACATAGCTGAAAGACTCGGACACCCTTTGCTCACCACTTCGATTGAATACGACGATGAAGACTACGCCGTTAACCCCGAACTTATAGCCGAAGCCTATGATAATCAAGTAGATCTATTTCTTGAAGGACGGGACGGCGACACCACACCCTCCACAATCGTAGACTGTACCGGCACCGAGCCGGAAATCGTCAGGCAAGGTAAAGGCGAGTTTTTGTAAAAAATATGGTGTTGGATTATTGCATTGTGGAATTTTTTCCTTAATTTTGCATCAATCTCCTCTAAGGATTGTTTCACTCCTCTCCTCTATCTCTTATCCACCATAACGATATAGAAGAATATATACTTACATATTGACCCTTAAAACGTAATAAGTTATGTCAAAAGTAACAGTTGTCGGCGCCGGTAACGTAGGCGCTACTGCAGCAAACGTCATCGCTCTGCGCGAAATTGCTGATGAAGTTGTGATGATCGATATCAAGGAAGGTGTATCTGAAGGCAAAGCCATGGATATGATGCAGACCGCAAATCTGCTCGACATGAACACCCGTATCTCCGGTGTGACCAACAACTATGAGGCTACAAAAGATAGCGATGTGGTAGTTATCACCTCCGGAATTCCCCGTAAGCCGGGTATGACTCGTGAAGAGCTTATCGGTGTGAACGCAGGCATCGTTAAGCAGGTTACTGAGAGCGTGCTTGCCCACAGCCCCAACGCTGTTATAGTTTGTGTATCCAATCCTATGGACACCATGACTTACCTTATCCACAAGGTATCCGGTCTTCCCAAGAACCGCATCATCGGTATGGGCGGTGCTCTCGACAGCAGCCGTTTCAAATATTACCTCAGCA
>CAMWTL010000010.1 GCA_947177145.1 uncultured Porphyromonadaceae bacterium | reverse complement strand
CACGGCATTGCTTATCGAGAATATAAGAGGGAAGAGGTAACATCCGATGCTGAAGCCTGCCACTCCCGTTTCACCTAAGTAGGAATTAAACATATAGTTGCCTGTCACCATCATTATTCCCATGGAAAGTTCCGCTATGAAGGTAGCGAGTCCGACTTTTATCATATACCCAACGTTGCGAAGTGAGAGCTTCAGGGATTTGGCTGTAGTTTTCAGACGGTAGAATTTCAGCTTGTCGGAGAAGAAAATGAAGTAGCCAAGAACCATAATTCCACCGACTATGCACGATATTGATGTGGCAATTGATGCACCTTTGATGCCCATATCGAGAGGGAAGACCATAAGCCAATCAAGGAATATATTGAGAGCTGCGGCTACGATCTGCACGTTCATAGCATATTTGGGAGAGCCGTCAAGACGTATGAGCATCATTCCGGCACATTGCAGATAGAAGAATACAAGTCCGGGCAGAAGCCATAGAAGATAATCGGTGGCTAATTGTTCAAGACCTTCGCTGCATCCAAGTGTATATAAAAGCGGACGGGTGAAGAAGAATGAGGTCAATATGACAATACCGAATATTATCGCTCCGGCTATGTAGGCTTGGGTCATTATAATGCGTGCCGCCTTGACATTTCCTTCAGATAGTCTTATACTACAGATAACGGAGGCTCCAATTCCGAACATCAGACCTATTCCGGTACATACGAGGAAGAGGGGTGCCACTATGTTTATGGCAGCGAGAGCCATACCACCGACACCGTGACCCACAAACATTCCGTCGCAGAGATTGAGGACGGAATTGAACACCATGCCAATCAGAGTCGGGAAGAAAAGTGCCCTGAAGAGGCTTCCGATTTTCTCGTTCTTAAAATCAAGTTTATCTCTATTCATTGCTTACGTCGAGATTGGTAGTGAGATTATGCGGCTGCAAAATTAGTCAAATCTGAGCAAATAAAACGGAAAAATTAGTAATTTTGTGACGTTATTCCGAAGTCATTGCAGTGCCAAAATGTAGGTGTGACAATGATGGATTTGAAGATATGAATCGGGATAGAATCAAGTATTATGGATTATCAAAGAGTTATAGAGAATATACATAAAGATTTTCAATCGAAAAAGGGATGCGGTAAAGTTGCTGATTATATTCCGGCACTTGCCGAAACCGACCCTATGCAATATGGTATCTCAGTTGCCACTCTGGAAGGCGGGCAATATGAAGTTGGGGATGCGTGTAAGAAATTTTCCATTCAAAGCATTTCCAAAGTATTTACCTTTGCTATGGTGATGGGTCATATAGGGGATGAGATATGGGAATCGGTGGGACGTGAACCGTCAGGCAACCCGTTCAACTCACTTGTTCAACTTGAGTATGAACACGGCATTCCACGCAATCCTTTTATCAATGCAGGAGCTTTGGTAGTGACTGATCGCTTGATGAGCCTATATGATCGTCCCAAGGAGGCATTGCTTGACTTTATCCGTTCCCTATGTGGTAATGCTGACATTTACATTGACCAGAGGGTAGCGAAGTCGGAGCGTGAACACGCTGACCGTAATATGGCTCTTGCTTATTTTATGAAAAGCTTCGGGAATATTAAGAATGATGTAGATACATTGATTGATGTATATTGTAGTCAATGTGCCATTTCAATGAATTGCAACGATTTATCGAAGTCTTTCCTGTTTCTTGCCAACCATGGGGTGAATCCTTTGAATGGTGAGCGGTTGTTGACCATAAGTCAGGCGAAGCGCCTTGGGGCTGTGATGCTCACTTGTGGATTCTATGATGAATCGGGCGACTTCGCATTTCGAGCCGGATTGCCCGGAAAGAGTGGGGTAGGAGGTGGGATAGTGGCTTACATTCCCGGTAATCTTTCGATAGCGGTCTGGAGTCCGGGTCTCAACCCCCACGGCAACTCCCTGCTCGGCGTAGAAACCCTTGAACGCTTCACCACCGACATCAGCAACTCAATCTTCTGATGAGCTTAGGATAGATGCTATAGCTTAGTGTATAGGCATAGATGCTGTTCACTTTGTGATTTGGAGAGAAGTGAATTGAACTTTCGGTAAATTTATAAAAAATTACAGGTGGGGATGAACCTTTTGAGATGAGGAGATGTTATAATATCAGAAAATCACTTGATAAAGAGAATAAGGAATCAAGGATTTTCGATTGTTTCATGATGTTAGGTTAGTTTGAAAAGTATTATGGAAAACATTAAGTAAGCGGCCGATGTGAATCGGTCGCTTACTTGCTTTCGATAAGAATACTCCAACCACGTTATACAGTTCAAAACGGAGTGCGATAACGTGATTGGAGTAGTTAGATTAATTCGCCATTATGCAAGCATTATTTGGCTTTGGGTATATAGCCCCAGATTCCTTGTGAGGTCAGGAGTATCTCAGCATAGACAGGCTCCAAAATAACCTTACCATCAGAGATTGAAACTACGCCATATTTTTCGACAGCGGCTTGAATCTTAATCAAGCCATTGTTAGGTTTACCTATCACACGGGCAGGGATGCCTACCTGTTCGCCATTATTGACATTCAGAATCTTTGGCTCATTTTCCTCTGCGTTGTTGATATAGAAATATCCGTCGCCTAAATGATATACGTGAGGAAGATGGGCAGCTACAATTTCCCCTGAATGATTGATGAGGCTGTAATCATCTTTCTTGCCAATGATTGCATAGCCATCGGAAAATGCCCATCCACGAGTGTCAAGAGATATCTTTATCTCTCCCTTCTCATCAATGTAGATAGTCTTATCATCTTTTGTGAGATTGAGGAGACCATCAGAGAATTCTACTTGGTTTATGAATTGAGCCGGTATCTTCCATTCCTGTGGCAAGATCTGTTCACCTTCATGGTTGATCACGCCCCACTGTTTTCCGTCTGAAGAAACTAAGATTATGTCCTTGAAAATTTTAGCGTCCTGTCCTTTGAAGATGGTGGTGCCATCTGTGCGCTTAATTTCCATTCCGTCAAATGTATCTAAACACAGCAGGCCATATTCGTAGTCTAAATTAGGATATATAACATCTGCAATGATGTTTCCCTTCATATCAGCGATACCATATTTGCTTTGCTTTTCCAGATCAATATACTGATCTTTATGGTATATAGAAATACGATCATATTCAGCAGGAATCAACCAGTTGCCGGCTGCATCTACCACACCTTGCTTCTCACCTGATCCAACCACCAAGATCAATCCTTCGGTATCGTCAAAATCAAAAATCTGATCATACTTCGGCTCGACTACAATCTTGAGATCCTGGTTAATCAATCCATACTTGCCGTCTTTGCCAATGGTGCAGTATTTCTTGATACCATCCATACTGCCAAAACCTCCTATTGAAGAATATTCAGGTTGGAGCACCCAATTGCCAAACAAGTCAATAATGCCTACTTTCCCTTTCTCTTCGCTTGCCACAGCCACATTATTGTAGAAGTTGCCAAGTCGAATATACTTAGGAGAGACAACCATATTACCTTCCAAATCAAACGCGCACTCTTTGCCGGCATCCAGATTCTTGGCTACAATACGCCCGTCATATACGTCATTGACGCTTGTATATTCTTCAGGATTGAATAATTCCTCGCCCTTTAAATTAATATAGCCGTACTCTACGTCTTTGGTAACCTTATTCTTCTTGGATACCTTGAATACCTCTCCTTCATTCTTTATGCTCAACCATTCCGCAGGTGTAATCATTTCACCTTTGTTGTCGACAACACCCATTTTCTTTCCTTTATAGAAGGCACAGTACTCATCGCTGAGATAGCACATCTTTTCTATGCCGCTATAGAAGTCGGATTTGAGTTCTCCATTGATTTCCGATAACTTTCCGCCGTCACGACTGAACGTAACGACACGATCCTTAGCGGGATCAAATTTGATTTTCTTTTTCGTTGCCATTAAAAGCTTATTGATATGTTTTTCAATTATTTCATTCCATTTCTCCCTCCCAGATGGTCTCGCTACTGATCTCGCGCTCCGAGTCTATGTCGAGTTCAATCTCGTATTGCTTTCCATCATAGACTACACCGGTGTTGATCTCAAGCTCGGCATCGGGCACTACAAACTCTGAATACATGAAATGCAGTTTCTTGGGATCAAATTTTTCGTCATCTTCGATTTTGATGGTGACGTATGCCGGGACCTTTGTCTGAATCATTTCTATCCTACCTACACCTTCTTCCTCGGCTTCGTAGAGATCACATCCGCCAAAGTCAAAGACCTCATCAGGCTGCTTGCCATCAAACTGAGCATAGGCGGGATCTATGAACTTCTCCTCTTCGGGATCATAGATATCTTCAGGCCAGTCGTAGCCTGAGATCTGATCTCCGAAATCACTGAAGGAATAGGGTGTCTCTGTTTTGCCGTCGATTACTATGATATCGAAGTATTCGCCTTCTCTCATAGCATTGTGACAGTCCATTAAACCGTCTTCCGTATCGAATACGTCCAGGCGTGTTCCTTCGCCATAGAGTTGAATTTGTATTTCTTTCATTCTTATCGCTATTTTAAATTTATCAGTATTTCAGATTGATTTAGAAGCCGGCTATCTTGGCAGGGGTGAAACCTTCGACTGTTTTATCGACACAGCTGAAAATGAAGGGTGTCGCCATAGTGCCATCACGGCGTAGCACGGCTATCTTTTCATTTTCCGTCATCGTAATTGGGTATCCCCATCCGGGAACCTCCTCCTTATATAGCTGCCCATAACGTCCTTCACGGTCAATGAATGTCCAGACCGGCTGCTTATCCACTTTCAGACTTACCTGTGCCCAACCTTGAGAGAAGTCCTCAGCGTGGTCAAAGGTTGGCTTTATTGCAATTTTGGCATCCTCTGTAAGATAACCGAACTTACGGCCCACAAGGATACGCCTCATACCATCCTTTAGTTCGTAGACATTCACTGTAGAGGCAGGTTTGGTGAGGGCTTTGCCTGTACGGTCGATTATTACGATTTTATTCGAGTCATCCATAACTGTCGCTACCCCGTTTTTAAAGCCGTCAATTGTGCGGTCCCAGACCGGATCAATAACCCATTCACCGTCTTGATTGACAAATCCCCATTTCCTGTCTTTACAAGCCGGGGCAAGACCTTCTGATGGTATTTTTATATTATCAAACTCAGGGTTGATGACCCATTCTCCCTTGTTGGATAAGATGCCATACTTTCCATCTTTCTTCGCAGTTGCCAGATCGTCCTTAAAGTAACTTATATATTCGAGACTGCAAGGCAATATTTCATTTCCATCCAAATCCAACAGACCTCTCAGATTGTCTTTCTCCACTTCGACGACACCTGCCTTTCCAGACACATGGCAGCTGGAATATACGGGAGGAATTATCCATTTACCTTCAGCATTGATTGCGCCGTATTTTTCGTACCGGGTTTCTGTCACACTTGCTAAGGGATCCTCTTCCCGCACAATATCAATAGAGTCGTATTTTACCGGTAATATTTCGTTACCGTCAATATCTGTCAAGCCATATTTATCATCTTTATAAACTTTGACAAGCTGAGTGTCTCCCCAGCGTTCCATATCATCAAATTCTGCCGGCACTATTTCCTTTAACTTCCCATCAAAGAGACCCCATTTACCGTTTCGTTCCACGATATAGCGCTCAGGAATAATATCCCCTGTCACGCTGATAACACTACGAAGACGCTGAAATCTATCTCCGACCTCTTTGCCTTCCCGATTGATGACATAGGCACGGTCTTTGGTCGCCACTCTTGTCAAATCTCCTTTAAAGTCGGAGACAGACTCATATTGTGGAGCAATGACCCACTCTCCGTTAAGGTTGATGTATCCCCATTTACCATTAGAATCCTGAGCAGCGGCAAGACCATCACTGAATTCCTTCAGCTCTTTGAAGATTGGTTGAACAATAATATTTCTTTTGTTCGAAATCAACCCATAACCACCGGGGGCTGCCTCAAACCTTGCGATCTTTTCCTCATTGATTTCCTGAATCCAAGCAGGCATAAAGTAGAGTTTTATGTCGGCATACTTTGGAGGCAGTATCCATTGACCGGTGTTGTCTATTATACCCATTGCTCCGTCAGATGTGACCACCGCAAAATTTGCATTCCAGAGACCACTGAATTCCCCTTTGACAGCCTCAAAGGTAGGAGCTATGACCACTTCTCCTTTAGTATTGATGAAACCGTATTTGCCGTCGAGCATAATCTGTGCCATACCGTTCTGGAATCTTAATGCTCTCTCATATGTGGGGGAAACGATAACATTCCCTTCCATATCGATATAGCCATATTTACCATTTTGCTCGACTACGGCAAAGCCCTCGCGGAAGTAAGTGCTGTCGTCATACTGCGGAGCTACCACCATCTTACCATTATTGTCAATGATGCCCCACTTCCCGTCTACTTTTACCGAAGCTCTTCCATTGTCGAAACGTGTAGCTTTTTCGTAGGTAGGTTCTATAATGATGCTTCCGTCAGTACGGACATAGCCATATTTCCCCTCTTTTGATACAAGACAGATTCCGTTGTTGGGTTCGCTTATAAAATCATAAATAGGGGGGATTACCATATTGCCCTCTTCATCGAGGAGGGTCCACTTGCCACCGTGTTCAGCAGCAACAGATCTCATCTGTTCAAGTCTGGGATCTTCCGGCAATATATTTGATTTCTTTGCCATTGTGATTAATTTAAAATGTGAAATTTATTTCTTGCAGATTTCTTAATTCCTATAATATTTTTCAAGAGATAACCTTAGACTTCGATAAAGACAGACATAAGAGATTTGCCTTTTAAATATTCAGGAACCTTCTTACATCTCGCAGCTATTTTCATTTTGTCGAAAGGTATCGTCTCTCCGAAAGGTAACATCTGATAGCCACCCCATTCCGACTCATCTCGTTTCAACGCCTGCCATACGAATATTTGCAGATCTTCTGTGTCATTGCCTGCATCAATACAATCAATATTGTCTAATAAAAGCCCGTCGTAGGCACATCTGCCATCGTTGATATACTGATTGAGATTTCTACCGATTCTATTGTAATCGCCTTCTTTGCAATCTGCCAAATCAATGTATTTCAGATTCAGGTTGCCGAAGCGAGACTGCATATCAGTCAGTGGCATCTGATTATTCGGGTCAATCACCAATACTGATACACCACCACGCTTAAAGGTATCCCCTATAAGAGTATAATCCTCAATCCATTTATCCATCTTGCCGTTGAAGTAATCGCTTGTATCAAGTGTCTCAAGTAAACTCATACTGTTTTAGGTAATGATAGTTTTACATATTTTCTTCTTTCCTTCTCCTTTAGATTTCCTTCAGATATCGAGCCTCACTCTTTCAAGTAGGAGAATGTTCTTTTTTAAAAGGAAACATAGAGAGGTATATATATACTAAATTTCCTATGAAAATTTAGTATACGACGAATCGGCAATCCAAATTTTTTGAACTGCTGTAAAGGAGATGATAAAGAATTTTTGAGAATTTCATTCGTGCATAAAGATCAAAGCACTCTGCCTTTGTTCTCATAGGCAAAGTGAGGTTAATAATCTTTTGCAACGGGAGACAAAAAATATTTTGGTTTATCTCTTGAAGACCCTCAAACGTCTTAAGAGAAAGGGTGAGGAGCCGTTCCACAATTTTCAACCGCATATAGGCATCTTGACTAAATACGGCGGAATTGCCAAGATTGTGTAATCACCCTCTCAGCATACGAAAGGCTTAGAATCTTTTGTCTGCCGAGTTGCATTACAAAATTACAATTTAATTTGGAAACACCCAAATAGGGAAGAAGAATTTTATTATAAAGAAATCCTCCTACAAGCGAATACTTGTGGAGGATAAACGGATAAAAGATTGACTTATTTGGATATGAGTGTGGCTCCTTTGGATAGTTTGTCGAGTATACGTGTTGATTCAAGGCACATACGTGAGTTGTGGTAAGGACATTTCCAGAAGCCCGCTTTGTCATCATCACGGTTTATGGTGCCGTCCACACGACGTGACCAATACCATTCGCCATTGGGATCTATGAGATTATCGGCAATATAACGCCAGCTTTGATAAGCATCTGCAAGCCATTTTTGCTCTTCCGGAGTATCAGGGTCGGAATGAAATCGGGCAAGATAGAGCTGACCGATTACATTTTCTGCCTGTACCCACCAATGACGGTCGGCATCAAGGTGACCATCAGCGTGGAGCTCGTAGACCATACTGCCGTCTTCTCGTCTTCCTTTTAATGCTGCCCGGGCAATCGCCTCTGTATGAGCAAGGGTTTCAGCATACAACGCTTCATCGGCAAGCACTTCTGCCGATTCGAGAAGAAGCCAGGAGGCTTCAATGTCGTGGCCGTAAGATTCGGCATCGTCAAACTTCTGCCAATCGTCGTTGAAGAAAAGAGTAAGATGATGGGTTTGAGGATTCTCTATCCTATGAAGGAAAATTTTCAGTAAGTTAGCGGTTGCTTCTTCAACTTTCTTGATTCGTTGTTCCTTCTCTAAGTCAATTGTATTAGTGGGCTGGAGTGAGGCTGATTTTTTGAGGGCACGGAGAAGATTCGTGTAACCTTCGAGGATATGAAGGTGTGTATTCATAGTCTTCGAGGCATTGGCATCACGCTCGCTAAGGCGCATATCCTCTATAGGTTCCCACTCGCGGGTGGTGGCTTCAATGTAGCCATCTTTGTCGTAGTCGCGTGCGTGCTCTTCAATCGACTCGAAGAGCGAATAGGCAAGGTCAAGAATCTCTTCATCGCCGGTAGCGATATAATACTCTGACAAACCATAGATTATGAATGCTATAGCATAGAATTGCTTTTTTGTGTCGAGAGGTTCGCCTGTGGAAGTGACGCTCCAATAGGCTCCTCCATATATCTCATCTATGAAATTTGCTAAAATAAAGTCGAGAGCTTGCTTGGCAGCATATAGATAGGCTACATTGCCTATGGCATTGTAAGCGGCTGAGAAAGTCCAAAGTATTCTTGCGTGGAGAATGGCACCTTTAGGTGCATCCGGAACGAGGTTGTCCACACCGTCGCGACGGCCATAATAGCCGCCACGAGGATCTGTCATTTTCTCTATCCAGTATGGAAGAATATTGTCGGTCAGATTATCAAGAAGCTCTTGACGAAAGTGGGATATGTCAGTTTTGTCCATTTTGATTAATAATAGATGTAGTTGAAAGAGGGATAGATCGTATGAGTGAAAAACTGTAAATGCTTCAGGAGGCAATCCTTGAATCGCCTCCTAAAGATTGTATTTATACAGGTTCTACGTAGGAAATGCCGGGGTCTTTCACTACTTTAAGTCGTTGTGCTTTCAGTTTTTCTACTATTTCTTTCATTTCGTTGGTGCCGAGCGGGTAGAGCCATACGATTATGAGAGATAATAAGGCTACGGCTGCCGGAATAAAGGTCATAAGCATCCAAAGACAAGTGATTGCGCTTGCCGGCTGAACGATGTCGAGGGTCTGGACACCTTCAGGGCGCTCAACGTAGCCTGCGCCGTGGAGAAGCCACATCACGGCTGCACCTCCTATGGCACCACCGAATTTCTGAGCCATGGATGCGGAGGAGAATATAAGACCGGTAGACGCACTACGTGTCTTAAGCTCAGAATAGTCGCTTACATCCGCATACATTGACCATACCAAAGGTGACATTATACCGGTGAGTATCGAGATTACAACCTGGAGGAGTAGCATCAGTATGAGACCACCGTTGGTAGATGGCATACAGAGGAAGAAAACAACACTCAGAATGACTAACAGAATATCCACCATTATAAATGTGGGTTTCTTGCCAATCCTGTCTGTGACCGGCACTGCCAATGCCACACCTACCATATTGGCAACCTCACCTACTCCTAAGAAAAGACCTGAGTAGAAAAGGATTGACAGGGAGAAGATAAGAATATGTTGCTCTCCTCCAATCACATCGGCAAAGAAGAATGCGACGGTGGCACCGCGTACGGTGTTAAATAGGTTGAAGCAGAGTGAAGCTCCGTTGAGCAGCCACCAGGGTTTATTGGTGACAAGAGCTTTCAGATCTTTTCCTAAAGAGGCATTGGATACTGTGGAGAGAATCTCACGAGTCAGCTTGAAGCAGAGCAGGAAAAGTATGAAGCAGCAGATTGCGATGACTATCATTGCCGATTGCCAGCTCGACTGTAGCGACATACCAAAATTGTCGCGGAAGAGCGCACATAATGGATCCCACGCAAATAGGGCTATAAATGAGCCACCATAAGCGAAAAACATTCTGAATGATGAGAACACAGTTTTCTCCTGCGAACTATCGGTCATTACTCCGAGCATAGCACCATAAGGAACATTGATGCCGGTGTAGACAGTCATCATAAGTATATAAGTTACGTATGCCCACACCAATTTGGCAGCGTATCCCCAATCCGGTGTCGTAAAGAGAAGAATACCACATATGGAGAACGGTGCTGCCACCCATAGCAGGTATGGACGGTATTTTCCCCAACGTGTCTTGGTACGGTCGGCGATTATGCCCATCATTGGGTCGCTGACCGCGTCCCATATACGGGTTACAAGGAGCAATACGCCGGTGTCGATAAGACTTATGCCAAAAATATTGGCATAGAAGAAGGGTAAATAGTAGCTGAATACCTTCCAGAACATGGATGAAGCCATGTCGCCGAAACCGTATCCTATTTTTTCGCTTAAAGATGCCATTTGGGGACGGTTTATGGTTTAGAGTTTATGGTTTATGGGAATGTAGGTAGGATCTATATCTTTGGAGAGAGGCAGGAATAAAGATGGGAGGAGAGAGATGGGTGTTAGAGTGAGTCCGCATCAATGATGCTGAGGTTAGCATCAATAAGACGGTTGAGAGTCTTGACCGATTCACTTGTGGAAAGTCCGTCCTGGGGGGTATTGAAGCAATAGTCTACAAGACGGTCGATGGTGGAGGTTGCCACATGCATACGTGTATCGGAAGAGGCATAATATATATATACCTTTCCGTCTTCGTCGGCTATCCAGCCGTTGGAGAAGAGCACATTCATAACGTCTCCAATGTATTCTTCACCTACAGGAGCCATGAAGTAGCCTCCGGGTGAAGCAATTTTACGCCAGGGTTCGTCAAGGGCTGTCATATAGAGATAGAGCACATAGCGCAGCCCGGAAGCACATCCTCTCACGCCGTGGGCAAGGTGAAGCCAACCTTTGGGAGTCTTGATTGGATGAGGACCTTCCCCGTTCTTCACCTCCTTGATGGTGTGGTAATAGCGGGCATCAATTATAATCTCCTCCTTTATCTCTGCATGGCAAATGTCGTCGATAAGTGCCCAGCCGATGCCGCCGCCGCTTCCTGTGTCGATAAAGCCGTCTTGCGGACGGGTGTAAAGTGCAT
This sequence comes from uncultured Porphyromonadaceae bacterium, assembly GCA_947177145.1. Lineage (GTDB taxonomy): Bacteria > Bacteroidota > Bacteroidia > Bacteroidales > Muribaculaceae > Lepagella. Next base: position 16,041 of record CAMWTL010000010.1, on the reverse strand, counting down.
ATTTACCATCTACAAATTCCGGATGAAGCACCACATTGCGTTGCTGAGATTTGCTTTTCAGATCCGGTAGACGCTCCCAGTTGATGAGGTCGTGGGTACGTGCAATTCCACAGGCGGCAGTTGCAGCTGAAAGATCGCCCGGTTTGGAATCGTCGTGGCGTTCCACACAGAACAGTCCATAAATCCAGCCATCCTCATGGCGTGTGAGACGCATATCGTAGACGTTTGTGGCAGGATCCTCAGTGTCGGGAAGTGTGATTGGATGTGGTCGGAAACGGAAATTATCAATGCCGTTAGGACTTTCTGCTACAGCAAAGAATGATTTGCGGTCGTTGCCCTCCACACGCACTACTATCACATACTTATCTCCCCATTTTATTGCCCCGGAGTTGAGGGTGGCATTGCAACCGATACGCTCCATGAAGTAGGGGTTGGTGGCAGGGTTAAAATCATATTTCCAGTAGGGTGGCACCATTTCAGCGGTCACTACCGGATTTTTGTATCTTTCATAAATGCCGTTACCCTCTATGGGTACATTGGGACGTGTGACCAGTTCTTCGTATCTGCCTAATATAAGCGTCTTACGTTTTTCAAATATATTCATGATCTGTATATTTACGGGGAGGAGATATTATTTTACAAAAATGGTTTTGGGATTGTCGTGGAATTTCTTGAAGTCAGCTGCCGCCTTATGTCCGGGATAAGGAGCATAATAGTGACCGGGTTTTTCGCTATCGACTGCATTTCTCCAAACGCACACATAGGCAATGGGTTGCTCTTCTACAAGGGGTAGGAGTACTTGGGTATACCAGTCGTCAATGGTCACACCTTCCAGACCGGTTTCTGTGAATGCAGTGATTTTACCACGTTTCTTAGCCTCTTCCGCTACGAAAGTAAGCTGATTCTTTACACGTTGACGATATTCCTCGGTGCCCGCAGCATTGCCGAAGTGATAGATGTCGCTTCCGAAAATATCTACATACTCGTCGCCGGGGTAAGTGGTGAAATAATCTTCCGGAGTGAGACCCTTGTCAGGAGAATAAGCCCATACCACATTATCCACACCTTTCTCGTCGAAAATCTTACGTGTACGTTTCCATAGATCAATATACTGCTCGGGAGTGCTGTTGCCGGCTCCCCACCAGAACCAAGTGCCTGTATTCTCATGCCAGGGACGGAAAATAACGGGAATCTTATTACCCTCTTTATCCTTTAGACCGGAAATGAAGACAGCGGTTTTACCTATCCAAGAGTCAAGAGTGTCGGCAAGAGCCTTATTATTGTCAAGTTCTTTCAATGGCGATGCCGATACATCCCAAGAATCGCCTCCACTAAGGGGATTGCGTAGATGCCAGCTTATGGCATTGATTCCTCCACGGGCATCTTGGGCTATTATCTCGTCTGCCATGAAGGCAAAGGGCACACCATCGAGATTCTTAGAGGAATCAAGCTCGATCATACCGAGGTCCCAACTCATAAGTCCGGGATATTCTCCGGTTATGCTTTTCACATCCGACCCTCCTTCTACATATTTCCAGTCGTGGCCGTAAGCAGGATCATCGTGATGGCCGAAATAAAACTGTCCGGCGTTTACTACGGAGTCGAGTTGGGCAATGAGTTGTTGAGCGGGAGTGGTGGAAACGTTTTCAGTTTCAGATGTGTTTTTATTCTTGTTTCCACAAGAGATAAGGAGTAGCACTGCCGAGAGGGTTGTTATTATCTTTTTCATGAATAAATAGGTTAAGTTTTCTCTCTTTTAAGCCCGGAGAAGGACCAACCGGAGAGTTATTTTTAGATTCTAAGGAAAGACATAAATTGTTGGGGTTATCTTTCGTGTTGCAAAATTATAATAAATTGAGACGAAATTGTAATACTATTATATCACAAAATGACATAATTAATAAAAAATACAAGTTTCCCAAAATGTAAATGCCTCACATCAATCGCTGAGAATTGATGTGAGGCATTATGTAATAGAAAGAAGTTAACGACCTGTGGATTTTTTGATGATGGCGATTGTGGTGGAATCGGAGGCAAAAACCGAATTTAGACCTTGGGCTTCCTGAGCCGGGTCGCCTGTATAGTCATCTCCGGGCTGCCATACCTCATGCTTAGGCTGCGCTAAACCGCCCCAACCCCAGAAGTTGGCACCCTTTAGTTTGCCGCTGTTTCTTATCTCAGAAAACACGTGATTATAGTAGGCATCACGTCCCTGGACAGGACTGCCGGGAGCAATTGCCATATTGTCACGCGGATAGCCGAATTCCTCCAATACGATGGGTTTGTTGCCTTGTCCCGCTTCTTTCAATGCATCCCCAAGGGCTGCATAGTGGGCGTTGATATAATTGCTTGTGTTGCGACAAGCTGCTGACACACTATCGGTGACAGTGGCAGTGCTTATCCAGCTCCAGTTGTAGGGCCATATGTGGATAGTGGCGTAGTCAACTTCCGGATAAGAATGGATCCGTGTCCAGAGTTGCATATCGTTTTCACATCCCCAAGAGCCTTCACTGCCGGTGGAGACGAGGTGATTCGGGTCAATACTCTTTATGAGAGAGGCAGTGTTTTGGATCCACTTTGCAAATTGCTCTTTGTTGTCAGAAGAGAAGCAACGTGGCTCGTTGGCAATCTGCCACGACATAATGGCAGGCGATTCGGAATATGGCTTTCCTGTGACGGTATTAGTGCGTGAAACTATATTTTTGACATGGTTTGATGCAAGATTCATAGCAGAATCGCTGGTCACGAATTTAGAGGCGTATGCCATATATGCCGGGTAACCGTCGGTGGCAGGGTTGACCGCCTTGCCTTCACCTGCCCACTCCAGATAAGTGGAAAAGCCTCCGCTCCATTCCCAAGCGTTGTTGAGGTAAAGCACAGCTTTCATGTCTCTTTTCTCCAACTCGTCGAGGAGATAATCAAGCCCGCGCAGAAGGGTGTCGTTATATTCGCCGGGACTTTTCTGCAGGGTGGGGGAGATGTGGGAGGCAAGTCCCTCTGCACCGTCACCGCCTACGAGTATGCGAAGATTATTGATGCCAATGCTTTGGAGTGTGTCGAGTTCACGGGCAAGGCGTTCACGATCGCCTCCGCGTCCTTCAGAAGCGAGAATGGCTCCATACCAGAAGTTAGTACCCACATAGCGGTAAAGAGAATCTCCCATATAGAATTCACCATCTTTTACAGTGACGAAAGGAGAGGAGTCAGTAGGTGAGTTTGATTTGTTTCCGGCACAGCTCCCGGCAAGAATTGTGGCTGCCATAAGGGCTGCTCCGAAGAATTTGGAATATTTCATTTTATATAATTTTTTAAATTACCAGTTATCAGTGCGGAAAGGTATTAGCGGGAGACCATACATATCTTTCAGCTGACCGATTGCGAAGTTTTTGAAGCAATAGCGCACGGCTTTGATGTCTTTAACCTTATCGCTGCTGACTGTCACCGTATACGGATAGTTCCAGTCTTCTGTGGCAACCGCAGGATAGAAGACCCGGTCTTCACCTGCCACTTCGAATCCCGGGAGATTCATATTGGGATTCAATCCACCGGTGGCGTTATTGAAAGTCAAGACAGCCTTATCACCTTTCAGCTCAACCGATTTATAGGAGGGGTACTGATTGGGAATGCCATTGATGCCATAAGTGCGAGCTGCTGCCATAAATGCCAATCTTTCGCCAATTTCTTTCTTTTTACGGGCATGGATGTCGGGCACCTCATAGGGATATACAAGGTCGGTGGTACATACAATTCCGCTGTTGGGAAGTATCTCCGCACCACGATGCTGACTCTCACGGAATTTCGCCGCATCATCTTTTTCGGGGTCGCCGTAATCCCAACCGGGAAGCTCGACAAAGTAGAAGGGCAATTCGCCAAGACCCCATTCGTCTCGCCATATCTCCACCATATCCTTCTGGTGCTCCGGATATTCGTCGTGGCGCCCTACGTTTGATTCACCCTGGTTCCAAAGGAAGCCTTTCACAGTGTAGCCTAATACGGGCTTGAGCATGGCGTTGTACATCACACCGATTCTTTCCCACTCGCCCATATCGTCCTTTTTCTCCTCTGCATCCATATCCCACCCGGGATAGGTGTCGAGTTTCCATTTCGGTATCCACCCCTCAACTTTTGAGCCGCCATAAGCACAGTTGATTATGCCGATTGGAACGTTGAGAATGTCGGTGAGTGATTGGGCGAAGAAATATGCCAGAGCCGAAAATTCTCCGGCATCGGCAGGATTTGAGACTTTCCATTTACCCTCCACTTTATCTTGTGGCGTGTAGGCTGCACGTTTAGGAATATTTGCCATACGTATGCCGGGATATTTACCCGAATAAGCCACTGCTTGAGCAGCGCCTTCAATCGGTTGTATGCCATAGCCACGGAGAGGCATCTCCATATTTGACTGGCCGGAGCAGAACCATACTTCTCCTATGAGCACATTGTCGATTTTCTCTGTGCCGTCGCCATCGTCGAAAGTGACGGAATAGGTTGTAAAAGATGCTCCCGGAGTAGGCACAGTGAGTTCCCAACGTCCGCTTTTGGCATCTGATTTCGCTGAATATGACTTGTTGTCCCAAGAGGGTGATACTTTTACTGTGGCTCCGGGTTTTGCCCATCCCCAGAGTTTGGCATTGGAGTTTTGCTGGAGCACGGCATTGTCACTTATGATTTCGGGCAACTCAACCTTTGCCGAAACTCCTGTTGCCACTAATGGTAATAAGCCGACGAATGTGGCTTTGATGAGTTTGTAGTTCATGATAAATATGTTGTGTGAATTGGAATCTTAGAACTGTTTTCTCAGATGAGTTTCTTATGATGCTGGTAAATTTCACGGAAAGTCTTGGGAGACTGTCCTTTCTTCTTCTTGAAAATACGATTGAAATTAGATATGTTGTTGAATCCGCAGTCATAGCATATCTCTGCCACCGAGGTTGTAGAGTCTACAAGCATACGGGAGGCATGGCCGAGCCGCACTTCTATGATATAGTCGGATATTGAGCGGCCCGTGCGCAGTCGGAAGAAACGGCTGAAGGCAGTAGGGGTCATTCCTACGAGCGACGCAAGTTCGCTAAGACGTATGTCTTCTTGATAATGTGCAGCAATGTATGCTTCTATTTTCTGTACCCTACGGCTGTCGCAAGTGGGCTTGACTGATGCGAAGGATGAACTTGCCAACAGACGATAATTACCTGCTTCTGCCATATCATTGAGAAGAGCAAGAAATTCAAGAAGACCGTTAAATCCGGAATCAGTCTTGGTGAGACGTTCAAGACGTGAATAGACTGTCAAGATGGTAGATAATGGGAAGGCTATACCGTTTGAACTGTCATTAAGCATATTTCGTATCGGAGCCAGTTGATTCTTGGCGAGCAGGGTCTCACCAAAAAGGTCTTCCGAGAATTGGATTGTTATTTCCCTTATCTGTGTGTTGTCACATTCGTGTTGGTTCCATCCATGTTCAATGCCATGGCCTACGAGTACGAGATCAAAATCTCCTACTATTTCAATAGAATCACCCACTACTCTCCGGGCACCTTTACAATTGGAAAGGAAATTAAGTTCAAATTCACTGTGACGGTGTATAGGAAATGTAAACTTGTCCTTGAATCTATCTACGAGATAGAAACAGTCTTTTTCTGAGAGTGGGGGTATTTCAGTTATGATTTCGCCAGCCATGAAAAATTAATATAGATTAGTCATTGACAAAATTATAAATAAAAAACTCTCGAAGCAAAGGAAATAGGATGTTTTTAAATAGAAATTGGGAAAGTGTCATTAAAAGGATAAAAAAGTATCATATCATCAGATGATAAGTGCTTTGGATAACGTGGTTGGGGGTAGGAAAAGCAGGATTATTCCTTGCGATGTTGTTGGCGATAGCGGTCACGGCTACGGAGGGCGAAGAAAGCGAGTGTTATACATAGGATTTCGCCTGCCACCGTAAGCCAGAAGCGGGTGGTATGTCCACTTTTCAGCAAATCAAGCCCAAAATAGAAAGTCATAAACAGAGCATACACCAACAATAGGAAGGTGACAACTTTATATCTTTGAAGTTTCATAGAGAATCTACTTAATTGTTAGGATTGGGAATCGATGGTTGTTCCTGGTCGGGAAACACGAGATAAGAGGAGGTATAGGGATAAAAGGCTCCGCTACACAAATGATTATAGATCTTGATACAAGCCATTGCGTCAAGAGCGGCATAGGTCTGTTGCGCAGGGGAAAGAATCTCCGCTTCCCAGTTGGTTAGCCTTTGCCCTTTAGAGATTCTCTCCCCGAAAAGAATGCCATATATGCGCGAAAGACTATTGTCAGCAATCTTATATTTTTTTACATATTGCTGCAAATCTATGAATCCGGAAGGCTCTATGGGAGCAATACGGCGTAGGCTGTGGAAGTCGTCGTGGATTGACAGTCCCACTTTTAATAGTTCTTTATCTTGGAGTATATCAATCAATCCCTGCACAAGTCCGATATGGTTAAGCCGAAAAAGGTAACAAGTGGTGGGAGTGGCTAACTGCATAAGGGAGACATTGTGCAGGTGACCTTTTTTAAAGGTTGGCCGTGTCTCTGTGTCAAACCCAATGATTTGTGATGCCTTCAGGTCGGCAATGGCTTGGTCTACATCCTCAGGTCGATCTATAAGCTTTATAGATCCTGAGAAGGAAGCAGCCGGAAGTTTTGCCAGCTGGTCTTTGGTTATAGTGACTATAGCTTGATTGTCCTGAGGGATGTTCATCGGTTAGAAATGTTAATTTGAATGCAAATTTAACTAAAAATTTAGATATACTACAAATATTTCTATAATAATCGAACTAAGTAAAGAGCTATTTCCACTTATCCTTCTGCCTACACTTTCATTGGCATCTCCAGCCATACCGCATTTTCGAAGTTTATGCTCAGCCATTCGCGAAGATACCTTTTTGTGTCGGCACATATGATGGGGTCTTTATCGAAGTAGGGGTTATAGATGACACCGAAAAGGGGAATGTGGTAGGTCTTGAGGGCATGAAGGGTGAGGAGGGCATGGTTGATTGAACCTAATTGACCGTTGATGACCACTATTGTAGGGAGTTGACGGTCGTGAAGATAGTCAGCGGTAAGATAGTCTTCGGTGATGGGTACCATCAGTCCTCCGGCACCCTCTACTAACACGTGGGCATATTGTTTGGCAAGTGATTCTGTGGCAGAATCTATCACCGAAAGGTCTGTGGATTTCCCATCGATTGCCGCTGCAAGATGAGGAGAAGCCGGGTAGGTGTAAATTATGGGGGCAGTGATGTGAAGGCGGTCAACTGTCTGAAGTTCGATGCCCATTATTTCACGGTGGCGTAATATGTCCTCGCTCATATCGAGGTTGCCGGTCTGAATCATTTTCTGTGTTATGACATTCAATCCGGCGTTTGCCATTTCGCGTGCCAGCCATCCGGTGGCAATGGATTTACCCACGTCGGTGCCGACACCGGTTATAAAGAGTACAGGAGGAAAATTTATATCGGAAATATTCATATACATAAGGCAAAAATACAGGCACTACCAAAGTAATGCCTGTAAGTGGTTGATATTGATTGGTTGTGAAATATGAATTTACCAGGCGAACATCGGATAATCGTTCATCATCTCGTTGACCTCACGACGCACGTCGGCAATTACCTTAGGATCATCGGCATTGGTAAGCACCTTGTCTATAAGCTCGGCAATGGTTTCCATAAGGTCCTCTTTTGCACCGCGTGTGGTGATGGCGGCTGTGCCGAAGCGCAGTCCGGAAGTGAGGAAGGGTGAGCGGGAATCGTAGGGCACCATATTCTTATTGGCAGTTATGTCTGCCTCAACCAGTACACGCTCTGCTTTCTTACCACTCATATTGGGGAATTTAGGACGAAGATCCACCAGCATACTATGGTTGTCGGTGCCGTCAGAGATAATCTTGTAGCCACGTTTGATGAGAGCGTCGGCAAGAGCAGCTGCGTTCTTCTTCACCTGAAGTGCGTATTCTTTCCATTCCGGTTGGAGTGCCTCGCCGAAAGCTACAGCTTTAGCCGCAATGACATGCTCAAGCGGACCACCCTGCACACCCGGGAATACTGCTGAGTCGAGAAGAGCAGACATTTTCTTAATCTCACCTTTAGGTGTCTTCTTACCCCAAGGATTGTCGAAATCCTTGCCCATAAGAATCAAGCCGCCACGAGGACCGCGAAGTGTCTTATGAGTGGTTGTGGTGACGATGTGGGCATGCTTAACCGGATTTTCGAGCAGTCCGGCAGCGATAAGACCTGCGGGGTGAGCCATATCTACCATGAAGATAGCTCCGATTTCGTCAGCGAGTTTGCGGATACGGGCATAGTCCCATTCACGGCTGTATGCGCTTGCTCCGGCAATAATCAGCTTCGGTTTCTCGGCACGTGCCTTCTCCTCCATCTCCTCATAGTTTACACGTCCCGTGTTGGGGTCAACGGTATAACTGATGGGTTTGAAGTGGAGTCCGGAGAAATTGACGGGGCTGCCGTGGCTAAGGTGACCGCCATGGCTGAGGTCCATGCCCATAAATGTGTCGCCGGGTTGCAGGCAAGCCATAAAGACTGCCATATTTGCTTGGGCACCGCTATGGGGCTGCACATTTGCCCATTCGGCATCGAAGAGCTTTTTAGCGCGTTCGATGGCAAGAGTCTCTGCCTCGTCTACCACTTGGCAGCCGCCATAGTAGCGATGACCGGGATAGCCTTCGGCATATTTATTGGTGAGGCAAGATCCCATGGCACGCATCACCTCGTCGCTTACAAAGTTTTCGCTGGCAATGAGTTCGATTCCGCGACGCTGGCGAAGGTGCTCGCGGTCGATAATCTCGAAGATTTCGTTGTCTCTCTGCATGATGTTGTTAATTTTATAAGAGGAAGTGCCTTCCTTAAAGGAGGTGACACTTCCTCAAGAGTTATGGTTTTAGGGAGGATATCAGCCTCCGAAGTTGTCGTAATGTATAGCTTCCGGTTCAACACCGAGATTGAAGAGCATATTGTTAACAGCATTACTCATTGGACCGGGACCACACATGTAATACTGGATGTCTTCCGGTGCCTCGTGATTCTTGAGATAAGTCTCATACATCACCTGATGCACGAATCCGGGGGTATATTTCACGCCGGCTGCATCGGCTGCGGGATCCGGACGGTCGAGCGCAAGATGGAAGTGGAAGTTAGGGAATTCCTTCTCAAGCTGGAGGAAGTCGTTCAGATAGAACACCTCGTTGAGAGCACGTGCTCCGTAGAAATAGTGCATTTCACGGTCGCGTGTGTTGAGTGTCTTTGTCATCCACATAATCTGGGCACGTAGTGGAGCCATACCTGCACCACCACCGACCCAAATCATCTCTGCCTTGGAGTCAACGATAGGATGGAAGTCGCCGTAAGGACCGCTCATAAGCACCTTATCGCCCGGTTTGAGGGAGAAGATGTAAGAAGAGGCTATGCCCGGCGGCACATCCTGAAAGCCGACCTGGGGTTTCGGTTTGAAGGGGGGAGTGGCGATTCTGACAGTAAGCATAAATCGGTCGCCCTCTTCGGGGTAGTTTGCCATTGAGTAGGCGCGGACAGTCTCCTCCGTGTTCTTTGCTTTGAGGGTAAAGAGTCCGAATTTCTCCCACGCCGGTAGGTATTCGTCGGTGATAAGCTTCTTGTCAATGTCCTTGTCATAATCCATCTCGTATTTAGGAATACGGATCTGTGCGTAGGAACCGGGTATGAAGTTCATATGCTCACCCTTGGGAAGCTGAACGATAAACTCCTTGATGAATGTAGCCACATTCTTATTGGAGATAACCTCACATTCCCATTCTTTGACATCGAGTGCGCTTTCGTCAAGATGAATTGACATGTCGCCCTTCACTTTTACCTGACAGCCAAGACGCCAATGGTCTTTGATTTGTTTACGTGTGAAATGCACAGCCTCGGTGGGGAGCATATCGCCACCACCCTCAAGCACCTGCACCTTACATTGTCCGCAACTGCCCTTACCGCCACAAGCGGAAGAGAGATGGACACCTCCGTCGGCGAGAGTGGCAAGGAGCGACTTACCGCTTGCGGCATGCACATCCTTTTTGCCGTCGTTGATAGAGATGGTGACCTCACCGGAAGCCACAAGCCAGCTCTTTGCCAGCAGGAGCACTACGACGAGCACGAGGACGATGACAAAGAATATCAGCGCCGCCACCACTACGGAGTTCCAATGAATCATATTAAGTAAATACATAATCGGGATTGATTTAGAGTTTGATTCCGAGGAAGCTCATGAAGGCGATGCCCATGAGTCCGGTGATAATGAATGTGATACCGATGCCTCTGAGAGGAGCCGGAATCTGACTGTAGGCGAGACGCTCACGTATAGCCGCAAGGCAAGTGATGGCGAGAAGCCAACCTATACCGGAGCCGGCACCGTAGACGGTGGCAGTCCATGCATTAGAGAAATCGCGTTGCTGCATGAAGAGCACGGCACCGAGAATGGCACAGTTGACGGCGATAAGCGGAAGGAAGATACCCAAAGATGAATAGAGAGCGGGAGAGTATTTCTCAATAGCCATCTCTACAATCTGCACAAGCGCCGCTATGACGGATATAAACATTATGAGACCGAGAAAGCTAAGGTCGGCATCTGCATATTCCTCGCCAAGCCAACTGAGGGCGCCCGGTTCAAGAATGAAGTGGTTGATGCACCATGTGACAGGAAGCGCGATTATAAGCACAAAGCACACCGCAACTCCAAGACCGAATGCTGTCTTCACGTTCTTCGACACGGCAAGGAACGAACACATGCCGAGGAAGTAGGCGAATATCATATTGTCGACAAAGATCGACCGGATAAACAAATTAAGATTTTCCATAACTTGAATCTGATTTAAGATTGTGGATTGCGGAAAGCATTATTCCTGCAGATCTTTGTTGTGTGAACGGTGAACCCATATAATACATGCCACTGTGATAAGAGCCATCGGGGGAAGGATCATCATACCGTTGTTCTGATAGCCATGTTCATAGCACCACTGCGGCACCACCTGGAAGCCGAAGAGAGTGCCGCTTCCGAGAAGCTCACGGAAGAAGGCGACGATTATGAGGATGATGCCATAGCCGAGACCATTGCCGATGCCGTCGAGGAATGCGGGCCACGGACGGTTGCTCATTGCGAAAGCCTCAAGACGACCCATGATGATACAGTTGGTGATGATAAGGCCGATGAATACCGACAGGGCTTTGCTGACATCATAAGTGTAGGCTTTGAGCACCTGATCGACGATAACTACGAGAGCTGCTACCACCACAAGCTGCACGATGATTCGGATAGAAGTGGGGATAGTGTTGCGCAGAAGCGATATGATCACATTGGCGAGAGCAAGCACGGCGGTCACGGAGATCGTCATCACCACAGCCGGCTCAAGTTTTGCGGTTACTGCGAGTGCCGAGCAGATTCCCAGCACCTGAACGATTACCGGATTATCCTTCGAAAGCGGATTGATGAGAGGCAAAAGATTTTTATTGATGTTCATAATGCGGAACCTTTAAGAGATTTGAAGAATGCCGAATAGGGCTCAAGGGAATCGAAGAGCATGCTCTGTACGCCCTGGCTCGTAATGGTACCACCGCTGACGGCATGTACCCATGCCTGTCCCTGGGGTTCTTTTCCGACTTTAGAAACTGCCACAGAGGTGAACACCCCGTCGGGAGAGAAAATGTTTTTACCCTCAAACTGATCGGAGAAGGCGGGTTTTTCAATTTCTGCACCCAGACCCGGAGTCTCGCCCTGATGGGCGAAGTAAGCCCCATAGATGGTGTCGCCGTTATTGTCGAAAGCCACATATCCCCAGATTGGTCCCCAAAGTCCGGCACCATAGACCGGGATTATGTATTTGAGCCCATTGTCGGTTTGACATTCGAACACGGGCAGCAGACGCTCATCGGCAGGCTTCTTCACTTCGAGGCTGACTTTCACGTTGAAAGCATCTTCCTTAGGGTCAATCTTCTGACCTTTGTCGTTTACGATGTAGCTGGCAGTGATATACTTGTCGAAAAGCTGCGACACCGTTTCGCCCTTTTGCGGCACTACACGGACTGCCGCAAGGATCTGGCGCTTGGTATCGTTCTGAATATTCTCAATCTGTCTGGGACGGAGTGCCTGATACACTACGGACAGAACTACTCCAACCACAATGACGAGCACAGTGGAGTAGATTATGGTATAGGTGTTGCTTTGTCTATTCATAATTGCCGGAGTGTTATTAGTTCTTGGCCGCCACACGTTTGAGACGGCGATTTATGTTAGCGTTAACCACACAATAGTCAATTAGAGCTGCGAAGCAGTTCATCAGGAGCACTGCAAGCATTGCGCCTTCCGGATAGCCGGTGTTGTAGCATCTGATGATTATGGCAATCGCACCGATAAGGAAGCCGTAGATATATTTGCCCACAGTGGTGCGGCATGCGGTGACGGGGTCGGTAGCCATAAAGACAATTGCGAAGGCGAAACCACCGAGTGAGAGCTGTTCCCACGGTGTCAGATAGGTGACGGGATAGAGCGGGGTGGCGAAATGATTAGCTACGAGTGCCATAAAGAAACCACCTAATGCACCGGAGAGCACTATTCTCCAGGATGCGATGCCTGTAACCAATAGGAGAGCGAGTCCCAGAAGAATGCAGAATGTAGAGGTCTCACCCCAAGAACCCGGATAGAATCCAAAGAACATATCATTGAAAGTGAGGGGAGTGCCGTTGACACCGAGAATCTGTGCAGGACCGCTTGAGGATGCCAACTGGCCGAGAGGGGTCGCGCCTGAGAATGCGTCGATAGCCTCCTGTCCTCCCAAAGACACAAACACGTGGTCGCCGCTCATCTGCGAGGGATAGGCGAAGAAGAGGAAAGCACGGGTGACGAGAGCCACGTTAAGGAAGTTGTAGCCTGTGCCTCCGAAAACCTCTTTTGCGAAGATCACCGAAAAGGCAACTGCTATGGCCAACATCCAACAGGGGGTGTCGACCGGGCAAATCATCGGGATAAGAATACCCGAAACGAGGAAGCCCTCCTGAATCTCATGCCCACGGATCTGTGCCACTACGAATTCGATTCCGAGACCTACAATGTAAGCCGTCAGGATCTGGGGAAGTGTGGCAAAGAAGCCGTAGAAAAAGAGACTGAACACGCCATGGTTGGGATCACCGGTGGCAAGAGCATGCTGCAGACCCACATTCCACATGCCGAACAGGCAGCAGGGGAGCAGGGCTATCACTACCATGATCATCGTGCGTTTGGAGTCGTTGGCATCATGGATGTGGACTCCTGAACGTGATGTCTCATTGGGAGTGAAAAGGAAAGTGTAGAAGCCGTCGAAAACGGAGTGAAGTTTCTCATACTTGCCCCCTTTTTCGAACTGTGGTTTCACACTGTCGATTTTTTTCTTTAATCCTTTCATCTGTCAGGGTTGGATATGTTTGCTTAAATTATGATAGTTCTTTTCTGAGATTGTCAAGCCCCTCCCTTACAATCTTTTGAAGTTCGATCTTGGAGGTGTCTACAAACTCCGGTAGTGCGAAGTCTTCGGGTGCCACTTCATATATTCCGAGTTTTTCCATACGGTCAATATCACCTGCCATTATAGCTTTAAGAAGATATTCGGGATAGATGTCGAAGGGGAAGACCTTATCATATTCGCCACTCAGAATCATGGCTCGGTGTCCGCCTTTCAGACGGGCATCAAACTCAAACGGCTTGGAAAGTCCACGCAAGAAAGCGGGGAAACTCCTCTTTACACTATATTTCATAGGATTGAGTGATGCCCATCCCATAAATTCATCGGCATTGTCGCCCTCCTCAATCACTGTGATCTGGCGATAGGGATAGAGGAGGAAGTCATCTTTGTTGACTCTGATGCCGGTAAGCACGTTGCCTGAGATTACACGGATACCCTCTTTGTTTTTCAACTCATCTTTCAGCAGAGATTCGATGTTTGCACCGAAAGATGTCAGCACGATGTGCGGGTCGCGGATTTCGGGGCCTGTGAGAGCAACTTTGGTAGAGAAATCTATTTCCCCTTTCTCGCAGAGCTTGCCGATCCTTGCTACGGTAGGCGCGTCGAGGGTCCATACTATCTCTCCTTTGTTGACGGGGGCAACAGCAGCGATCTGAGTGCCAACGTTGCCTGCCGGATGTGGCCCTTCAAATTCATACACCTCAGCCACTCGTGATGAGAGATTGTCGCTACTGCGCACACCGAGATAGACTTTTCCGGCAGTGAGTTTCGTTAGGCAGGCAAGACCTTTCTCAAGCCATTCACGCTGGTTCTGGTCAATCATCTTTGCCGCAAGGGGAGCGGAATCAAAAGCTGTGACGAAGATGTCGCGGGGAGCGACCTCCGGATCCGGCACGATGTCGAACGGACGTTGACGCATCAATGCCCAAAGCCCGCTTTCAAGCATGGCAGCCTTGATTTCTTCCGGGGTCTTTGCCACATTGAACGGGCGTTTTTCACCGTTCTCTTTACGAACACTGATGAAGCGGATGTGGCGGCGTTCGCCACGGTTTACTTCCACCACTTCTCCGGAGACAGGGGCAGCCAGACAAATCTTGCCCGTAGCCTTGTCTTTGAGTAGCGGGTCGCCGGCCTTTACTTTGTCGCCCGGCTTGACCACTGCTTTCCACACCGGCCCGGGATAATCGTCGGGAGCTATGGCGAAGAGAGTGGTCTTTTTGTCTTCTGTCACGCGGGAAGAGGGGGCACCCGTGATTGGGATGTCCAAGCCCTTCTTTATACGTTTAAGTTCAGCCATATGATATAATAATGTGTTTTACGGTCAGTTTTGGCACCTTATATGAATTTCGGAAAGCATCTAATCTTCAAAGTGAGATGTCAGACTTTGAATGTTATTTTCTGTTCTTTTCAATGATTCCAATAAGGGTTTTGATACTGATGGTATCGCTTGTGGAATATAATTCTGCAAAGGTACTAATAAAAGTGTTTTTATGCAAAAAAAACTTCCTTAACACTTAAATTGTGTTAAGGAAGTTTTAATGTATTGTCGATTAAGGCTTATTTGAGGCCTTCTACGAACTTACGATAAGGCTCGTTGTTGGGATCAAGCTCAAGAACTTTGGTGAAGTACTGCTTTGCGCTGGGCACATCTTTCTGCTCAAGATAGTAGTTGCCCATATAGTTATACATCTCTTTGGCATCGTTGACATAGCGAGAGGGATTTTCGCTATTTTCGATGAGAGTGATGGCCTCAGTATAATAGGGCACAGCGGCAGATGCCACTTCGCTTTCGGGTGCTTTCTGCTTTGCCACGTCGCCTCTGAATTTGATGGGCTTGTAGTTGTCGGGAAGTATCTCATGGCCTTTGTCGGCATATTCAAGAGCCATGTCGTAATACTTGTTGGCAACGTCAGGATGCTCTTTCTGGTTCTCAACACCTGCATAGTAGGCGAAAGTAGCCTGCTGGATGAAGTCGTTATAACCCGGCTTCTCTGAGTGCTGGATATAACCCTGGAATGTATCGGCAGCCTTGGAAAGGTTGTTCTCACCCACATAGGTCATAGCAAGCTGCTTATAGAAAGTGGCGTTGTCAGGATTATCATTGATGGCTTCCTGAAGAAGAGCCTCAGCTTCCTGCGGACGCTTTGCGGTATTAAGCTCCTCAGCAATGAGGATGTAGTCGATAGGAGCAAACTTGTTGGCAGGATTAGCCTTGTGAGCGGCTACCAATGCCTCAGCCATAGGAAGAAGCTGGCTTGCCATCTCCTTATCCTGAGCAGCGTTCATAAATTGATAACGCTGTGCAGTGAAGTTGGCAGGATTCTCTTTAAGGAGCTGGGTAGAATAATCATAACCTGCCTTATAGTCGCCACCGTAGAAGAGAAGGAATGCATAGCGGTCCTCATCCTGCTTGAAGTGGTTGGGGTTTTTCACATATTTACCATACTCCTTAGCAGCATCCTCGAATTTCTGGGCATTGTAATATGCGTTGGCAAGCTCTCTCTGTGCGAGGGCAGAATTGGGGTTGATCTGGAGGA
>CAMWTL010000009.1 GCA_947177145.1 uncultured Porphyromonadaceae bacterium | reverse complement strand
CGGCGCGCCTGCCGTCCTTTCCCGCCAGTCGTCGCGGGGTCCCCGGACGCCCTGGTGTCTTCGCGGCGCGGGTGGGGTGTGCCGTTGCGGCGGGGGACGTTGACGTTGTGGGTATCGAAGATTTTCTGTGCGCCTCGGTCGAATAGGAGCCAGTGGGCTTTCTGTTGAGCCGGAATCTCTTCGGGCATCCAGGAGGGTATGACTTTGAAATTTGACTTGCCGCCGGCGGGTTTGGCAGAGAAGAAGGTGTCGTAGTCGGCGTGGCTGAAACGGGCTTTTCCGTCGGGGTCTCTCACAATGAATGCTCTTACGAGGGCACCACCGCGTGTGTCGGCTGTCTTCATATTGGAGATGAAATTGCCTAACGAGTATACCACCAATACATCTTTGTTCTCTTTCTCATTGCGCACCACCTTCATCGGCTGGATCACGTGGGGATGCCCACCGATAATCAGGTCAACGCCCTGGTCAATGAGGAAATCGGCTAAGTCACGCTGCACACCGTTTTCCAGAAGCACATATTCTATACCCCAGTGCATTGCCACGACTATAATCTCTGCTCCCGCTTCACGGGTTAGCTTTATCTCGTGTGCCATCTTATCGCGGTCGATCATCGCAACCTCTACTCCGTCGCGGGGAGGAATGCCGTTTGTGCCATAGGTGTAATTGAGAAATCCTATCTTGAACCCGTTTATATCCTTGATAAAAGGCACAAGCGAATCTCGTTGAGCCTCATCGTGGTAGGTGCCGATATGATCTATACCGAGGCTATCGAGGGCAGTGAGAGTACGCCGAGCGGCTTTGTCGCGACGGTCAAGGCAATGGTTGTTGGCAGTAAGCATAAGGTCGAAGCCGGCGTCGCGGAGGGCTATAGCATATGAATCGGGTGCGCTGAAGCATGGGTAGCCCGTATAATCGGGTCCCCCTCCGAGTGGCACCTCAAGATTGCATACGGCATAGTCGGCACTTGTGACGGTGGGGGCTATCAGCGTGAAGCAATCGGAATAGTCGTAGCCGGCACCGTTGGCGAGTTGGGATGCACGGTCAAGCTGTGCCTGATGTTGCATGGCGTCACCGACAAAAAGAAGCTCCGCCTGTGGAGCGGAGCCAATGCTGTCGGCCCCGGTGATAAAGGATATAAGGCTGAATAACAGCGAATGGATTATCATACTATGGGGCAGTTATGATTATACGTTTGGAAAATCACACGGAGAAAAGACATTATTCCACCATCTGTGAAGAGAAGGTGAAGACAATGGTGGCGTTCTTTGTGTCGAGCTTAGTCATTGTAGGCTGCACAGTGTAAGGCACACACTTAGTAACATAAGTGATTGAAGTGTTGGTGGCATTACTTTCAAGAGTGATATTGACAGGAATCAGAGAAAATTCCACGTCCTCATCCTTTATCTCCTTTTTTGCAATAAGGTCGAGTATGTAGGATCGCATCGAAGAGAATCTATAGCCGCCGATATTAGAATTATAGGAGGCATAGAAAGATGATAGATTATCGGGAATGGAGTTGTTTGCGAAGAACTTCTCAACCTCCGAAGTCTTTATCAGCAGCATATAAGGCGCACCGTAGATATCGAATTTATTCTTGACCGTGTCTGCCGGTATGGTCATTGAGAGACCGCTGACGATTGAAAGATTTGTATTGTCGGCGTGATATTTGTCGATGATCTCCCTTGCGGGGAAGGTGAACCGTGTAGTGAATCCGCCGGGAGTAGTAATTATATTCTCTCCACCGTTTATACGCTGCAAGATTGATTGCGAAGGTTGGTAGTCAATGCGGTTGCTGCTGAGCACCTCCGGAGTGGTGGTGCAGAGCACTATCGAATCCTTCTGATGTACCGTCTCATAGACGTAGTTTCCTTCAGAGTCTTTTATGCTGTTGCCCTTATCATCTTTTTTTACCTGCCTTACCAGATCATAGAAAAAGGCTGTCACTGCAAGCTGTGTGAAACTTGCCATGCATCCGTTGCCGAAAGAGCTTTCAACATAGAACCCGGGAATAAAAGTGGCGAACTGCGAGGGCCAGTTAAAGATACCCGGATCGCTCATATACTTCTCAAAGATATCTACGGCAAACTGTTTATCTACGGGTATGTTGATCTGGAAATTACCATATTTCAGATATGACTCGTCTTTAGCTCCGACATTGGCGAGGGTATAGTTCTTGCGTCCGAGAGGAGCGGAGGGGTTATAGTAGCCCTCCGGATTGAATTCGTTGGTGATGTCATTGGGCAACTGCTTAGTGAGTCGGAAAAGCTTAGCCTGTTGAGGGGCAAGCGAATCACCTACGAAATTGCCACGCACCATATAAAGCTGCACGGCACAGCTGTCGAGTTTCTGAAGAAATTTATCCAACTTCTCGCGAGTTTCCGTAATCGAATCCGGCAACTGGGTGATTGAAAGGAGCCTTGTGACAAACGAGCAGTCAAGGCGACCGTATTCAGGCACATTGATCTTACCGAGCAGGATGTTGCCCGAGCGGGCATCAAATGTGCGGTTGTCGATAGTGTGTGCCTGAAGGTCATACTTCAGGGAATCTATGGATATATTGACTTCACCGGAAGCAATAGAGCCGCCGATTTGGCTTACATCACCTTCGCAGGCCATATGACTGCCGGCAAACAGGAGAGCGGCTGCCGGGAGAAAAAAGCGAGAAGACTTCATATACGTTTATAAAGAAGTAAATTAGAATAAATGGGATATGTGGAGTATACGGAGCGGTCAGAGCGATTTGAAAAATTCGGCATAGGCGTCAGCCTCTTTGTCGGGATTATCAATCACGAGATAAGGCTTGCCTGATTCCTTCACATACTCGATCAGCTCGGGCGACACATCCGGATCCCGGAACACAACGGCGTGGGAGTAGTCGATAGCCATGCGGTGGAGCATATCGGTGTCGGGGGTCATAGAAGAGAATTTCTTGATGTCGCGCACCGGTACGCCGTCAGCTTTCAATTTGGTGAGAAAACGCTCGTCGAGTGGGGCTGAGAGCTTGTCGGAAGTAACGGTATACACCACTTTGGCACCCTTAAACGAGAGGTCGTCATTATAAAGGCGTTTGAGGTATAGGGGTATAAGCGAACTGAACCATCCGGCACAATGGATCACCACAGGATCCCAGCGGAGTTTCTTGGCGGTCTCCAAGGTGCCCCGTGTGTAGAATATTATTCTCTCGTCGTTGTCGGCACGATTGCTGCCTGCAGCGTCGGCGTCTGCATCGTCTTTGAGGAAGAAATCGTCGTTGTCGATGAAATACACCTGGATTCGCGACGGCTGGAGCGACGCCACCTTAATAATAAGGGGATGATCGTTGTCGTCGATTATGATATTGACGCCACTGAGTCGGATAACTTCGTGGAGCTGGTTGCGGCGTTCGTTAACGGTGCCGAACTTCGGCATGAAAGTTCTGACTTCAAAACCCCTTTCCTGCATGCCCTGAGCAAGCGCCTTTCCGAAGGCAGCCTGTGGCCCGGAGAGGTAAGGGGAAATTTCCTGACTAATGAGAAGGATACGGTTGTTGTTTGTCATGCTACTTGAATTCAGCCGGCCACATAGAGGCGCGGTAAATATCTGCAAAGTTAATAAATATTTTGCGTTTGGCGGCTATAAAAAGGCTCACAGGGTGTATTTTTAAATATCTTTAATAGTCAAGAGGTAATTTTAGCTATAAATGATTGGGGAGATTGTGAAGATTTCATTAATTTTGCAGTCTGATAGCAGATGCCCCTCTTCATCTCCCGTTTCGGGCGCCGGAGAGGACAGCCTGCAAAAACACCCAACCAAACTTTTTCCAACACCGGGTCGGGTCTGTCCGGCTACGGTAGAAAAACAAAGGCAATGATTATATTAAGAACAGTCAACGATGTCCGTGACTTTGTGTCCACTGCCAAGGGGCGTGGGGCATCGGTGGGTCTGGTGCCCACGATGGGCGCCCTGCATGATGGTCATCTTTCGCTTGTGGAGCAAGCCGTCAAGGGGAATGACGTGACTATTGTAAGTTTGTTTGTTAATCCCACACAGTTCAACAATCCTACCGATCTCGCCACCTATCCCCGTCAGGAGGAAGATGATTTCAAGCTCCTTGCCAAAGCCGGCGTTTCGGCAGTGTTCGCTCCCTCTGTAGAGGAGATGTATCCGGGCGGTCCGGATGCCCAGCCCAAGCATGAGTTTGACCTCGGGCATGCCGCAGAGGTGATGGAGGGGAAATATCGTCCGGGGCATTTCCAGGGAGTGGCTCAGGTAGTGAGTCTTCTTTTCCGGATTGTAAATCCCGACCGCGCCTATTTCGGCGAGAAAGACTTCCAGCAGATAGCGGTGATAAGGAATATGGTGAAGAGTGAGGGCATAAAGGTAGATATTATCGCCTGTCCGATAAAGCGTGCTGACGACGGCCTTGCCCTTTCAAGCCGCAACGCTCTTCTCACTCCCGAGCAGCGTGCCGTAGCTCCTGAAATACATGAGGCGCTTAAGTATAGTGTGGAATATAGCCGTGACCATTCGGTGAGAGCCACCCACGACACCGTTGTGGAGCGTCTGAACGCCGTGCCCGAACTTCAGGTGGAATATTTCGAGATTGTTGACGGCAGAACTTTGGAGGCTATCGACGAATGGGAGGAATCTCCCTATGTCGTAGGCTGCATCACCGTCTATTGCGGAAAGGTACGTCTCATAGATAATATAGCCTACCGCTTGCCGAAATAAATAACGCAGCCGAAAGGTATACTTAAAGAGAAACACATCATGTATATAGAGATGATGAAATCAAAGATTCATCGCGTCACAGTGACGGAGGCGAATCTTAACTATATCGGAAGCATCACCATCGACAGTGCCCTTCTTAAAGCCGCCAATATACTGGAAGGGGAGAGGGTATGGATTGTCGACAATAACAACGGGGAGCGATTCGACACTTACACCATAGCCGGTGAAGAGGGAAGCGGTGTGATATGCCTCAACGGGGCAGCCGCCCGCAAGGTTCAGCCCGGCGACATTGTAATCATCATGGCGTATGGCCTTATGACTCCCGAAGAGGCCAAGGACTTCAAACCCACAGTCATTTTCCCTGACACAGCCACCAACAGGCTGGCGTAATGACCTGTATCCGCCGACGCCATACCAAACACAAGGGAAATCAGGAATAGAATTATATGTTTAACAGTTTATCAGAAAGATTAGAGAAATCATTTAAGATTCTCAAAGGTGAGGGCCGAATCACCGAAATCAATATAGCCGAGACGGTAAAGGATGTGCGCCGCGCACTCCTCGATGCCGACGTCAACTATAAGGTGGCAAAGACTTTCACCGATAAGGTAAAGCAAAAGGCCATAGGTCAGAACGTCATCACGTCCCTTAAGCCGAAAGAGCTTATGGTGAAGATTGTACACGACGAGCTTGTTCAGCTTATGGGCGGTGTGGAGGCTCCGTTAAATCTGTCGGGCAATCCTACCGTAATACTTATGTCGGGTCTTCAGGGTTCAGGTAAGACCACATTCTCCGGCAAACTTGCCAAGAAGCTGAAGTCTGCCAAGGGAAAGCGTCCTTTGCTTGTGGCTGCCGACGTTTACCGCCCTGCCGCTATTGAGCAGCTTAAAGTGCTTGCCAACAGCATAAATGTGCCTGTGTATACAGAGGAGGGAAGCAAGAACCCCGTTCAGATAGCCCTCAACGCCATAGCCCACGCCAAGATCAACCATAATGACCTCGTAATCATCGACACAGCCGGCCGTCTTGCCGTAGATGAGGAGATGATGGACGAGATCGAGGCAATAAAGAATGCCGTGAAGCCACAGGAGATTCTTTTCGTAGTTGACTCCATGACAGGTAACGATGCCGTCAACACAGCGAAGGAATTTAACAATCGTCTTGATTTCGACGGCGTGGTGCTCACGAAGCTTGACGGCGATGCACGTGGCGGTTCGGCGCTCTCTATCCGTGCCGTGGTAGACAAACCTATCAAATATATAGGTACAGGTGAGAAGTTGGAGGATATCCAGGAGTTCAATCCCGAAGGTATGGCAAGCCGTATCCTTGGCATGGGCGACATTGTTGAGCTTGCCAAGCGTGCTCAAGAGCTGTATGACCAGAAGGAAGCAGAGAAACTTCAAGAGAAGATCAAGAAAAACAAATTTGACTACGAAGACTTCCGCAATCAGATCCAGCAGATCAAGAAGATGGGTAACATCAAGGAACTTGCTTCGATGATACCGGGTGTCGGTAAGGTCATAAAGGATATAGACATTGACGACAGCGCTTTCAATTCCATTGAGGCGATAATCGGCTCCATGACTCCATATGAACGCCACAATCCGGAATGTCTGAGAAACGCGAGCCGCAGACAGCGCATTGCCAAAGGTTCCGGCAACAGCATTCAGTCGGTCAACAAGTTCATCAAGCAGTTTGAGGATACCCGTAAGATGATGCGTGCTGCATCCACTATGAAGAATCCGATGAAGATGATGAACCAGCTGAAGCAGGTGAAAGCTCAGATGGGCGGCGGTGGCCGTCGGAAATGATTCTTCACACTCTTCAGTGCCAATAAGATAAAATAAAGGAATCCACTCATTAGGGTGGATTCCTTTATTTTCATGTACTGATATATCATTTCTCGGTTACTTTGCACTGCCAAGCCCAGGCGTTGCGCATAGTGTCTTTGATGTCTGCCTCAGCTTTCCATCCAAGCACTTCATTGGCTTTCTTCGGGTCAGCCCAGATCTTCTCTATGTCGCCGGCACGACGCTCACCAATCTTGTGAGGCACGGGTACACCGGTAGCCTCCTCAAAGGCGTTGATGAGCTGGAGTACAGAGAGTCCGTTGCCGGTACCGAGGTTGAACACCTCAACAGCGGCGGTATCTTTGTTCTCCAGCATACGCTTCATCGCAATCACGTGGGCCTTTGCAAGATCAACCACGTCTATATAATCGCGGATGCAGGAACCGTCGGGAGTATTGTAATCGTCGCCGAATACGGTGAGTTCCTTGCGGATTCCGGCAGCTGTCTGTGTGAGATAGGGCACAAGGTTCTGCGGTACGCCGAGTGGAAGCTCGCCGATCAATGCGCTGGGGTGAGCGCCGATAGGGTTGAAATAGCGAAGCAGGATACTCTTGATGGGGGCACCGCTCTTAACATAGTCTTCGATGATTTCCTCAGAGATCTGCTTCGTGTTGCCGTAGGGTGAAGTGGCAGGTTTGATAGGCGCAGTCTCGTCGATCGGGTTCTGGTCAGGCTCACCGTATACGGTGCAGGAAGATGAGAACACGATGCCCTCCACACCATTTTCAGGCATAAGCTCAAGAAGGTTGATGAGGGTGTTGAGGTTATTGCGGTAGTAGAGCAACGGTTTCTGCACGCTTTCGCCTACAGCCTTCGATGCGGCGAAATTGATGATGCCCTTTATGCCGGGATTCTCTTTGAAAAGCTTCTTGAGAGTTTCGAGGTCGGTGCAATCACCTTTTACAAATACAGGACGTACTCCGGTGATAGCTTCGATTCCGTCGAGCACTGCCTCATTGCTGTTGGAGAGATTATCAATAATCACAACCTCATATCCGGCTTTCTGAAGCTCTACAGTGGTGTGGGATCCTATATATCCGGTTCCACCCGTCACAAGAATTTTCTCTTTCATTGCGATTTCCTATTAGAAGAGTTTAGCGGGATATAAGCCTTCATCAACAAGTTTCTGGAACTGTGCCACGGTAGCGGGACGGTCAGCAGCATAGGTAACACCAAACCATTTAGATGGAGTGGGGAGCACCTTAAGCTCGATAGTGCCGTCTTCGATAAGCTCGTTCACTACAGTCGGGATGTAGAACTCAGCCTTGAGTTCGTCGTGGTTCTTCTCAAGGAAGTTGAGGAACGACTTCACAGAGTAGTCGAAATAGTCGGGAGTGAAACCCCACATATTCATCGACACCGGTGCGCCCTCCGGGAACGGAACCTCTTTCTCATCCACAACCTGTATGAGCTTGCCATCCTTGCGCTCGATGCCGTGGCACTCGGTCACACCGGTAAGATTGCCTTCCTCGCTCACTTCGCAGAGACCGCGAGACACGCCGCCATTCTCGGAAAGAGTGTTCTCCACGTTGAAGCCGATCATGCAGTAGCAATTCTTCTTGCCCTCTACTGAGCGGAGGAAATCGGCGAGTATCTGAAAGCTCTCGGCACCATAGTAGTCGTCGGCATTGATTACGGCAAACGGCTCCTTAATCACATCCTTACCCATAAGCACGGCATGGTTAGTGCCCCAAGGTTTCTTACGCTCGGGATTGGGTTTATAGCCACCGGGGAGGTCGTTGATGGCCTGGAACACAACCTCTACGGGCACGTGTCCCTCATATTTTGAAATAACTTTGTCGCGGAAATCCTGCTCGAAGTCATGGCGAATCACGAAAACGATCTTGCCGAAGCCGGCACGGAGCGCATCATATACGGAATAGTCCATGATAGTCTCTCCGCTCGGGCCGAGGCCGTCGAGCTGCTTAAGACCACCGTAACGGCTGCCCATTCCGGCAGCAAGTATGAAAAGTGTAGGTTTCATTGTTACTGTTAATTTATGAGTATAGGTTATACATTAAGTATTTAACGTTCAAAGGGGAAGTGCCGTCGGCTTGGGTAGCCTTACCCATTGGGAGATAAGGAGCAGGAGGTCGAACATCACTATTTTGCCGTTGGCATTACGTGATATATCAGCAGCGGCACGAGAAATCTCATTCGACAGCCCTTCCACATTGCCTTCGTGGATAAAGGGAGCGAAACGCACGCTAAACTCCTCCTCGTCAGGGGTAAGGAGGGAAATTGGCGGCAGACTTAGATTATAGATGAAATTCTCTCTCACCATCCTCGCGCAATAGGCAAGGAAGCGCAGAAGCTTTTCGCGCCCCATAGCGGCGCAACGCTCTGAAAGCGATTTTAAGGCAGCGGCTTTCAGAGCGTATGCCATTCGCATAATCTCCTTGAAGAGTGATGAGAATTCCATGATCTCATCCGGATGACATGCAAGTTCTTCGGCACGTGCCACACTACCTTCCGCTATGCGGGAGGCTGCGTCGGCAAGGTTGCTCTCCACTCCGCGACGTTGAGCTAAATGACGGCTTATCTCCTTGCCGGAGAGGGGGCGCATATTAAACCGTTGTGTCCTTGAGAAGATCGTGGGAAGAAGACGGGAGTCGTCGTTGCTGACGAGTATGAAGAGAGTGTCTTCAAACGGCTCCTCTATTATTTTAAGGAGTTTGTTGGCAGCCTCCGGGCGCATCTTCTCCGGCAGCCATATCAGGAAAATCTTATAGTTCTCCTGAAATGCCGAGAGGGAGGCTTTCGCAATTATCTCCTCGCTTTCAGCCACAAGAATGGCTGGCTGGGAATTTCCGGCAGAGATGATGTCATTCCATTTCTCAGGAGGCATATAGCTCCAATTGTCGAGCATATCTTTCCATTCATCTATATAGTCGGTGGATATGCGCCGTTTCTCCTTGTTGACGACGGGGTAGACGAAATGAAGGTCGGGATTGTTGTGGCGTTGGTGTTGAAGGCATGAGGGACAGACGCCGCACGAGTCGCCATCTTTATGGTTGCTGCAATGCACATACTGGGCAAATGCTCTTGCCACACGGAATTTCCCAATGCCTGAGATGCCTGTCAGAAGCAGGGCATGAGGAATCTTACCCCCGTCGGCAAGCGCACGGAGGGATGAGATGGTGTCGGAATGTCCTGCTATTTCTGAGAATTTCATTTCAAGTTAGGTTTTTCTGACTTTCAGGGAGAGACCGGAAGTATAATCTTCTGCAAAAATACCTAATAAAGATGAAAGGAGCAAATTTAAAATATAATTTATCCCGTCGATGTTGCGATAATTGAAAGAAACTATTAATTTTGAGATTTGAAAAATAGTAAAACATCAATAAATGTCCACACTACCATTTCTTCAGACTGTAGCCAAAGCCTATGCGGCGCGTTATTCCGATTTGTCGGAAATCTGCTTCCTTTTCCCCAACAAGAGAAGCGGCACATTCTTTTTAAACTATCTTAAGAAGGAGTATCACCGTCATTCTGTGCTTGCCCCGGAGGTGAAGACAATCACCGACCTCGTAGGCGACCTTTCTCAGCGTGTGGTGGCGTCGCGTATAGATATGCTTTTTATGCTGTATCAATGTTACAGGGAGCATTTAGGACTGCCGCTTATAGAAGAGGAAAATGACGAGGGGATAAGTTTCGATTCGTTTGCCGGATGGGGTGAGACAGTGTTGTCTGACTTCAACGAGGTGGACCTGTATCTGGTCAATACTGCCGAGATATTCAAGAATGTGAAAGATTACCGTGAGATTTCCTCTACCTTCCTTACCGAAGAGCAGCGTAAGGTGATGGAGGAATATTTCGGCCATACCGATATGGGCGACCCACGCAGTTTCTGGAAGAATTTCGACGGCGATGAGAATAAGCTTTCCGAAGTGAAGCAGAAGTTTCTTCACCTGTGGAGGATAATGAGTCCGCTATACGACCGCTTCAAGGCACGCCTCGACGAACAGGGGCTGACTACTGTGGGCGGGATGTACCGGCAAGCTGTCCGGCGGCTTCAGCAGGAGGGCAGGGAAGCGTTGCCCTATAAAAAAATTGTGGCGGTGGGTTTCAATGCCCTCAGCACTTCTGAGCAGACTATCTTCAGCGAGCTGAGGGATTGCGAAGGATATGAGGGGTATGATGCCTTTGCAGATTTCTTTTGGGATGCCACCGGACCTGTGCTGAGCGGTGATGTAAACTCCGCCTCTAAGTTCGTGAGATCAAATATAAAGTCGTTCCCGTGTCCTGACTGGGCACTGCCGGCGTTGAAACTTAGTGACACCGACAAATTGCCCGACAGCTTGCGCGTGGCTGCCTCCCCGTCAAATTCCGCACAGGTCAAGATTGTGGGGAATATGCTTGGCAAGCTAAGTGAGAGCCTTCCTGCCGAAGCATTTAAGGATGGTAAGGTAGCAGTGGTGCTGCCCGATGAAAATCTTCTCCTGCCACTTCTTTATTCCCTGCCCGACGGGATGGGCGATGTGAATCTCACTATGGGGTATCCTTTGAGACTCACATCCGTGGTGCCGTTTGTGGCTCTTTTAAGGAAACTCCTTTATAATATGAGAACTGTCGGTGGCAATGTGTCTTTCTACAACCGTGACC
The DNA here is from genome assembly GCA_947177145.1 of uncultured Porphyromonadaceae bacterium. Classification (GTDB taxonomy): domain Bacteria; phylum Bacteroidota; class Bacteroidia; order Bacteroidales; family Muribaculaceae; genus Lepagella. The sequence continues at coordinate 17,467 of CAMWTL010000009.1, read as the reverse complement.
TGCGTCTGCTACTTGCCCATCCCTTTTCCCACGTATTATTTTCAACAGCTCTCGTAGGGCAAATTCTGCGCTACATTACAGACCATCATAAGGTGACAATAACCCTTGATGAGCTTAGGACAATTGCCGGAGATAAGGTTGACCTGTTGACAGGTCCGGATAAGGATGCTACCCCGGAGGTTGCCTTAGCTTATCTGGATTCCATTCTTGAAAAAGTTGTGGCAGGGCTGCCCGCTTTTGAAAAGGCTATGGTGAAGTCGCGCCTCGAAATATCACATATCCAGGTGTATCGCGATGCACTGAGGAGATTGAGGAGCATCTTAAACGACTATGGTATGAAGATGAAGCCCTCTACCGTCTACCGTCTTGCCGACCGTTTGTTGGCAGGTGAGAAGGTCGGTTTTGAAGGTGAACCACTCACGGGGTTGCAGGTGATGGGTACGCTTGAGACACGTTCTATCGACTTTGAGCATATATTTATATTGTCAGCCAACGAGCGGATACTTCCGATGAGGATGCGTACACGCAGCTTTATCCCAGACTCCCTACGCCACGCTTACGGCATGCCCCCCTCCAACTATGCCGAAGGAATATTTGCCTACTACTTCTACCGGATGATAAGCAGGGCGAAGAGTGTGACTATGCTCTATGATGCCCGCTCAGGCGGAGGCATGAGGAACGGCGACGTTTCGAGATATGTGCTCCAGCTCCGTTATCTGTTTGCCAAAGACAAGCTTCATGAGGAAGACTGGAAATTTATACTGACAGGTAAGGAACCTAACAGTCCGACTGTAGATAAGACTAAGGAAATAAGAGAGAAACTGGAGGAATTCAAGACTCCGGGTGGAAAGAACCTGTCGGCTTCGGCTCTGCAGGCGTATAGGGAATGTCAGGTGAAATTCTTCTATAGGTCAGTCATAGGCTTGTCTGACGATCCGGAACCGTCTGACTTTATCGACGCAATCACTGCCGGCAATATCCTGCACGAGGTGATGCAGAAGGTTTATCTTCCTGATGAGAAAAGCAAAAAGATACTATTGCCACCGGCGACCGTCACCCGGGAGATGATAGACCGGCTGTTGGAAGACAAGGCGGGAATTGAACGTCTTGTGCGCCACAGCGTCAACACCCAGCATTTCCGTCTGAAGGGGGAGGAGATTGACACACCGTTGAGCGGAGCGGCTGAAATGGTTGCGGCACGTATAACCCAGCAGGTGGAGCGCGTGCTTAGGCATGACCGTGAGCTTGCACCGTTTAATATATACGGTCTTGAGCTGACCGACAATTTCCGTGTGGCGTTGCCAAACGGAGATGAAGTGAATTTCAGATTCGCCATCGACCGCCTGGATGAGATTTCTACAGAAGTGGGAAAGCAGTTGAGGATAGTGGACTATAAGACCGGAAGCATAAAATTAGAAGCTAAGACCTTCGATGAGCTTTTCGACGGAGATTACAAAAGCGAGCATGCGTTTCAGCTTTTCACATATGGATGGCTTTTAGGCAAAAAGCGTGATGTGCCATTTCCCACTGAGGATGTCAGGCTTGAGATATACGATGTGCCCGGCATAGAGAAGGGAAAAGTCAATCTGCCAGAGATCGGTAAGAAGGATGAGGAAGGGAATATTTCAGAAAAGCTTGAAAAAGTCAACTCCTATAAAGAGTATTCACAGGAATTTGATGAGGGGATGACTGCGATGCTTAATGAGATATTTTCACCGGAGCCATTCAAAGCCTGCGATGAGGAACGGTGTGGCTTATGCTCTTTCCGTACGCTTTGTAGACGATAATGGCGTAAAAATGGTATGAAAAAAATAGATAATGGTTGGTGCTTTTAAAGGATTGTGCAAAATATACAAAAAATGTGAAAAAAAGAGCTTGATGTTTGGTGGGAAATAAATAAAACGCTATATTTGCATAATGAAGTGACAGGGGAGTTACGCTACACATTTTGTAATGATGCCCTAAGCATTTCTAATAATAACCTATACAGACAACAATTAACTTAACACCACATAAGGATGAAAAAAATATTACCTTACGCATTTGTGGGGATGTTAAGCATTTCGTTGCCAACTATGCTTCATGCGGGAAATATCCCTCAGTATAAGTTCAGCTACGAGAATGCCGAGGAGTTCGTTCATCTTGAGAATCCGACTATTGTAAAGTCGACATTCGCAAAGAAAGCGCTCCTTTTTCCCGACGGCAAAGAGTATAATGATTATGCTCACACCGGGCCCGGTTTCCCCATCGGCTTTACTTTCCGCTTGGGAGGACAGGACTTCACACAGTTTGCGATTGACAATTTAGGTGCCATCTATTTAGGCACAGAGGAAGACGGGATTGTGTTCCGTGGTCAGAACTCGATGATGTTTGCCAAGAATCTTCCGCGTGAACTTGATTTAGCAGATGAATTCTATTTAGGCATGATTATCGGTGGAGTTTTGCAGGAGTTCCGCAGTGCCGACAAGACATTGGGTGAGCTGAAGCCACAGGTCGGTTATTCACTTCTCGGCGAGGAGGGTAATCGTGTTCTTGTGGTGGAATACCGCAATATGGCTCCCGAAGGGGAGAAGGCTGGAAAAGCAGCCCACTACGATCTTCAGCTGCGTCTTTATGAGGCTGACAATCATTTTGAAATCGCCTTCAATGAGGTTGTCTCTCCTGAAAAGAACTATATGTTCCGCACCGGAGTAAGAGGTTTTGAGATTGAAGACGGAATCCTGCTGACCTCCCGAACCTTGGGACAGGCTCCAAAGATAAGCTCATATAGATATGGCGACTGGGATGTGCCGAATGGAGAGGGTGCGTGGACTATACATTGGGACGGTGTAGATGACTACGACAATTACTATAAACCGGTCTATTCTTTCTATCCGGAGACTGATCCTACTGCTCCTAAAGAGGCACCTGTCGATTTAGAGGTAGTGCAGGAGGAGGATTCTGCCTTCATCTCCGTGAAGCGTGCTTCTGATGCCGATGCTACAGTGGTGCTTTATTCTGAGTCTCCTTTCACTGATGCTGATTTCCCGGAAGATGGTACGACTTTCCGTTCGCAGGGCAAATTCGGTGATTTCGTCACTACTATCGGTAATGCCACTGTGCTTTATTATGGTAATACGGAAGATATCCGCCTTGAGCTTCCGGGCATTGAAAACTCCAAGGACTATTATTTCGTTGCGGTGAGTGCCAATGGCTATCCTGCTTTTAATAAGACGAATGTCGCTTCGGCTCTCTTGTCAACCTCACAGGCTGCTCCGTCCCGTCTTACTGCACAGGCTACGGGTGCAAATTCAGTGAAATTGATGTGTGAAGCTGACGATCCTGTTATTATTGCTGTGTCACACACCGGCGCTCCTTTGCAGAATATCCCTTATTTGGGACAATTCGGGCGTCCTGAAGCTGATGCTAAAGTTGGCGACGAGCTTCCCGGCGGTGGAGAGGTGATATATGTAGGCGATCCCGGTGAGTTTAATTGGGAGGAAGCACCTGCAAACATCATCAACTACTTTGCCGCATGGACAGTAAAAGAGGGTAGGGTTTCCGCTCTTCTGACCCCGACACATGTATGCGCACTTCCTTCGATGCCCTACAATGCTTATCTGGAGAATTTCCCCACTTATATCGTTCCTGATATTTTGGATACTAAGACATCAGTAAATGCTGAGATACTGAGTGTCTATAACCGTCTGGGTGATAATGTCCGTGCCCTGCACGTCTCTTTGGCACCGGGTAGTCCCATAGAGTTCTATCTGCCTGAACTCGATTTGAGCGACGGGGATGCCGAGCTGAAATTCGACTATTCGTTGGAGACTTTCCGTGGCTATAAAGAGTCGGATGGTGGTGTTCCAATTTCCGAGGGTAATGAGCCTGGTCACTTCGATTCCGGAGCCCTTGAGGTGATGGTGAACGATGGCACGGGTGCAAAAGTGATGAAAACTATCAAGGAGTATGGTGGTGGTATGGAATCTAACGGTCTGGGTGGATATGTATCAGCTACTTCCACATTTGAGCCGGTCACTGTAGATTTAAGCTCTGTTAAGTCAAAGGCCCAGGTAGGTTTCAAAGCTGAGACGGGAATCTTATCAGATATGTATATTAAGGATATCAAGCTAACCCGTAAAGGCGAGGCATCTGTTGAGGCCATCTCACCTGAATCTCTTGGAATGATTAAGGGTGGCTATGGTGAGATTACAGTTACTTCTCCAATTTCCGAGACTATAAACGTCTATTCAATAGATGGACGTTTGGCAGCCACGGTGGCAGCTGAATCCGGCGAAACGATCTCAATTCCGGTAGCTCCCGGCATTTATATCCTCAAGGGTATAAAAGTTGTAGTGAAATAATAATACGTTTTATGGTAAGGTATATCAGGAATTTTTCCTTGGTATACCTTATCTTTACATAAATACGATATACCTTCTTTCACAAGTAGTGAATGAGATATACTTTTTTATTAAAATCTAAATATTAACCAACATGAAAAGAATTTCCTTAAAGGAGATGCTGGCAATGGCTACCGTTATCACGACGTGCAGCGTAGCCTATGCCGCCCCCGAGGCTACTATCGTCATGACATGGCCGGTAGGGCTGCAGGAGGTCGACAACATCAACTCTATCGAGACGGAATGGAGTCAAGATGTGAATGTGAATTATGACCTCGAATTGACCCTTACATCCGTGAATCGAGATGTCACCGTAAAAGGTCACTTCCTGAATAGCGGGATGGGCGCGAGTTCGTATGTTAACATACAGCTTGATGAGCAGGTTACAGAACCCGGCAGGTATGTCTTGACGATTCCTGAGGGCGCATTGTTTGATGGAGCCACTTATGATGCATCGTTAGCTACTAATGAGACTACATCAATCTACTATCTGATTGAGGAATCGCAGGGAGATGATCCCGGTGCGCACACGACCTTTACTCTTAAAGAAGCTACTCCTGCAAACGGTGCAACTGTTAAAGACCTCTCAGTCATTAAGTTGTTATGGAGCGGTCCTATAGATTCCGGCTTCGGTGCAACCGTCTCAGTCAATAAGGATAATGAAGAGGTGGCTACTGCGATGATAGATTATGATGCAGAAGATATGTTTGCTGATGATAAAGTTCAGTTGACAATTGATCCTACAATCACCGCAGAAGGCACCTATACTATCGTATTACCTGCCGGTATCCTCTCTAATTCGGATAATAATTCGGATAGTGAAGAGACTGTTCTTACCTATACAATTGGTGAAGGCGGTGGCAACACTCCGGGTGATGACTCAAACGTGACATACGATTTCAATCCTATTGATGTAGCTCCTGAAAATGGTTCTACAATTGATGATAGTATTGACATGGGTATGGGAGGTCTTGAGACTATTAACATTTATTTCTCTGCTCCCGCCTATGTAAAAGAGGGCTTTGAGTTTGTCTTCACTAATGAGGAAGGTACAGAATTCAAGTCTTCCAAACCATCACTTGAAAAGGATGATGAGACGGTAAATTATTATATCTTTAATTTGGAGGGACATTCGATTATCCTTGGTCTGGAGAATATTCCTACAGGTACATATACTCTCACAGTTCCTAAAGGTGTGATTGGTAACAAGGCTTGGGCTGATTCTGGTTACACAGCAGGTAGCAGCAATGAGGAGTTTACTTATACTTGGAATTATATTGCCCAGACTGTGGTTGAAGTTCCTAAAGATGTTCAAGATGCTCCTCTTGAATTGACTGTTGCCACTGTCAAGCTTCCGAACGGTGATGTTGTTAACCTTCTTGATGGTGACCCGGGTCTTGCAAGTCTCCCTGTTGGTGCTGAGTTTACTTTCGCTACCAATAAGGATGAGTATGCCCAGTCACTTGTCTTGGATTTGGTAGATAATCATAATGGTGAAAGTCTTTGGACAATATGGACACTTCCGAGCAAAGATCCTGAAATCCCCTCAATTGGAATAAAGGGTGAAGATGGTCTCTTCCATTTTGTGAAAGGTGGCTTTGATATTCCTATGTATAGTAATGTTAAGTATACTCTTTCAGTCAGTGCATATGTAAACTATGAAGTTCCTGATAACCAGAAAGTCTTCTTACAGAAGACAGAAGTTGAGATCAAGGGTCTCACAGCGGCTTTAGAGTACAGTGATGTTGAGATTTTAGGTGTAACTCCTGAGGTAAGCACAGTATTTGATAATCCTGATCAGCGTTCATTCACCGTTACTTACTCTGCTCCTGTCATCATCGACGAGGCTCAGAGTGGCTATGTAATGGCATATATGGGTACTCAGCCGTTCGAGAATGTCGTTTCAAATGATGATAAGACAGAATGGACATTCACACTTCCCGAATCAGAGCTTTATGAATGTATGGGTGGTGATATACCATGTAATGTTGTGGCAAACGATATGGATGGTCGTCGTGTCTTTCCGAAGTATGATGGTGCTGAGTATAACATTGATAGTTATGGAGATGGCTATCAGCAGTTTGTATTCAATTCTTACTTGGGTTGTCCTGAGGTAACTGTTGCACCGGGTGCCGGCATAGTTAAGGAACTTTATACATTCGAGTTTACTTGCCCTGAGGCAGATAAGGAATCTATCGCTATGCAGGGAATCGACAAAGATGGCAATCCTATCAATATCGTTGTTGTCGACGCAGAGGGTAATGAAGTTGCTGTAATGGATCGCAATAATATTGTTCAGATCAATAGTAAAGGACAAGAGGTTACTGACGACTTAGAAGATTTTGAGTCTGCCGTTACTAAGCTTATCATGCACCTTGACAATGCTGTCACCGAGGCAGGTGAGTACACACTCATTATTCCTGCACAATACTTTATGGTAGGCACAGAATTCCAAGCTTTCGCCAACCGTCCGCAGGAGATCGCTTATACTATAGATCCTACTACTGGTGTGGCTGCTGTAGCAGGTGAAGCTGCCAATGTAGCTGTAGTAGATGGTAAGATCGTAGTAGCCGGAGCTGAGGGTTCAGTTGAAGTTTACGCTGTCAACGGTGCTAAGGTAGCTTCAGTGGCTGCACAGGACGGCAACGCCGTTGTTGCTCTCGAAAAGGGTGTCTACGTAGTGGTTGTCAATGGTAATAGCGTGAAGGTAGTGCTCTAAGCCACTTCTTCAAAACTGTTTTCAAAAGTTAAGGATAATTAACGCTGAAAATAATAGTCGGTGATTCAACGTTCATAAGATAGTTGATTATCCGACTCTCCATCGGCAGAGGAGTCGATTCAGAAAACCGACTCCTCTGCCTTATAAAAAGGGTGGAGCGGTTTTGCGACCTCTCCATTCACCAAGACAGATTTCAAGCTGCCTGACGATATTAAAAATAATAATTCATAAATCAGATAATAACCTGACTGTAGATGAAGACAAGATCCATTACTATGTTTTCTGCCTTAGCATTATCAATGTGGGCAGTCACTGCGTCAGGGGCGGCACCTAAAATAGTTCCGTTCCATTTCACGCATGGTGGCTTTGTTTCCAGTGTCAGCCCCGATGGCCTTTGGGCTGTAGGTGTGCCTCGTACAGGAGACCCATGCAACCAGACGCAAATCGTTGACCTTACTACCGGAGAGCTCATCACTCTTCCCGTTAATTCGATTATTGATCAGGAGGGTGAGGAAATTAAACCCATGGAGGGCACTGAATACTATACCTCGGCTGTAAGTGCCGACGGTAAGTTGATTGCCGGTTCTGTCGACGGCGAACCGGGTGTCTGGAAAGAGGGTGTCTGGACGATGCTGGATTTTCCCAACGGCCGTCGTAAGCCGTATAGCGGCTACTACGCAGAGATCTCCTCTGTAAAGGGGAATGGGAAATATATCACCGGTATGGCATATAACGATGCCTTCAATATCCTTCCTCTTTTCTGGGAGGATGGCGTGCTTATGAGTACCGATGATATGAAGGGACTGCCCGACAGCGATTGGCTTGGCAATACGCTTGGAGAGGGTAACTGCACTATGCGTTTTTACACTGTCTCCAACGATGGCAATATCCTTATCGGCGGTATGAGCACAAATGTGGGTGCAGACGGCTGCTGTTTCTTCGCTTATGATCGTGAGAAGGGCGAGTATAATTATATAGGCACGGATTATCTTCTCGAAAATATGAAGTCGGGTAAGATTAGTCCTGCCTCTGAGGTTGACGGCACAGTCACTCCCATATTAAGTGAGAACGGTAAGTATCTTGTAGGCAATATCCTGTTGGTCTACGATCCCAACTCTGAATATGGCCGCGACACTTATCTGCCTTTCCTTTATAATGTGGAGACTAAGGAATTCAAGGTATTCGAAGGTGAGCAGCATGAAGATATGATCATTCTCGGTGTCACCAACGACGGCCACATCTTAGGTTCTTCTCCTCACAGCTCTCCCAACCGTACAGTCATGTTCCTTAGCGACAATGAGCAGTGGTATTCTCTTGAGAATATTCTGGAGCAGGTGTATGGCATGAACTTCATAAATGACTCCGGTTATGACTGTCTTTCAGGCACAGCCTTCGGCATTAGCACTGATGGAAAGGTACTTACTGCCATGACTCCCGGTGCCGTAAACGACGGTTATAATATCTTCCTTGACGATGAGTCGTTTTTCGACGCAACGAAGAAGGTAAATCTTCTCTACTCGAACCAGGTAAGTCCGTTGGCTAATTCACAGATTGCTATACTTGACAAGGTATATGTAAGATTTGAATATCCTTCCACACCTGTGGCTATGGACGCTGTGGAGATCCGCGACAAGGATGGCAAGGTGGTGGCTAAGTCAGAGAGCATCGATGTCTACAGGAATGACAACCGTATTTATGAGATCTCATTTGATCCGACCTCTCTGAATGCAGGTGAACGCTACAATGTGGTCATTCCTGCCGGCACATTCACTATTGAGGAGGTCGGTCACAAAAACAATGAGATTACCGTAAGCTATATCGGCAGGGAGAACAAGCCTGTAAGCGTAGAGAGCGTTTCTCCTCAAGCCGGAAGCGCCATGAACGAGATAGGCTCCACCAATATGGTATGCCTTACTTTCGACGGCACAGTGCAGCCGGTGACCGGTAAGGTAGGTTATCTCTACCAGGAGGGTCAGGAGTCTGCTCTCACTACTCTACAGTTAGTGTCATACAACAATCTTGTCTACGTCTATCCGGCTGCATCGCGTAAGCTTATGTTCGGCACAAAATATAAGATTGTGATTCCTGCCGGCTCAATAGTAGACCTCACCGGCTATTGCCCCAATGAGGCTATCGAGCTTGAATATGCAGGTGCATATGAGGTGCCCGCTCCCGATGCCTATTCCGACTATCTCTTCTATGAGGACTTCAACAATATGAGCGAGTCTCTTGCCCACATGCTCCGCTATGAGGGTGACCATCTGGAGCCTGTAGGCGAGATGCTGGTTTGGGAATTTGATGCCGACAACCAGCCTTGGAACTTCTCAGTGCGCGACAACGCCAGCGTAGCTGACTTCTCCGCCGCCAGCCATTCAATGTATATCAATAAGGGTAAGAGCGATGACTGGATGACGACTCCTCAGCTGAGACTGGAGAACGGCAACGAGCACTATGTTCTCAATTTCCAAGCTCAGAACTATCGCAAGGATAAAAATGATTATCTCAAAGTGCTTGTCTGGGAATGTGACGAGGTGCTTCAGGAGCTTGACAAAGACATCGTAGACCGTATGCGTAATGAGGGCAAAGTAATCTTCAATGAGAAGCTTAACCCCGGCAACAGCGAGGATGCCCTTGAAAAAGACTGGACTGACTATAGCTGCGACCTTGATGGCTATAAGGGCAAGAACATCTACATTGCCTTTGTAAACGAGAACGAGAACCAGAGCGTGATCTTTGTGGACAATATCAATGTGGTGAAGAAGAGCAACTATCGTGCCGGCTTCATCATGCCTGAGACTGTGAAGGCAGCTACCGAGGTTGAGACCGTTGCCTTTGTTGAGGTGACAAGCGACAATGCCTACAATAATTTGACCGCTGTACTGAAAGACAATAAGGGTAAGGAAGTGGCAAAATATGAGGCAAAGGATCTCAAACTTAACAATGAGTCCGGACTTTACAAATTTACCTTCTCTACACCTCTTCCTCTTGAGGCAGGCGAGGTAAACAACTACTCGATGGATGTTAAGCTCGACGACGAGGAGATGACAGTGACCGGCAAGCTCAGCCACCTTCTTTTCGAGACTACCAAGAGAGTCGTGCTTGAGGAAGTGACAGGTGCATGGTGCGGCAACTGCCCGGCAGGTATCGTTGCAATCGAATACCTTGAGGGAACAGTAGGTGAGAACTTCATCCCCGTCTCAATCCACAACGGCGACAATTACGCATGGCTTGAGTATGAGCAGTTCCTTGGCTTCTCTGCTTATCCTACCGGTAAGATCAACCGTATCAATGAGATTCTCTCTCCGCTCTCAGGTGAATATGACTTCACAACAGAGGCAGGCAATGAGACCTTCACTGATTACGTGCTGAAAGAGCTTGAGATTCCCGCTGTTGCCGACATCGAGATTCTTAACGCTGAATTTGACGGTGACCAGACCGTAAACGTAGAGACAGCTGTGACATTCGCAATGAATGCGGAGCAAGCCAACTACAATATCTTCACACTCCTTGTTGAGGATAACCTTTCAGGACGTCAGGCTAACTATTTCGTAGGTCGCACAGAGCCTATCTTCGCTGACTGGGCTGACAAGAAGAGCCATGTCAACGTGCTCTATAAGGACGTGGCACGCAGTAAGAGCGGCGGCTCATTCCATGGCGAGAACGGCTATATCCCCACTGAGGTCAAGGCAGGTGAGGCTTATAAAGCCAACATCAAACTCCCCGTCACTGAGGATGTCAAATCTTTGGGCAGCTGCAAGGTGATCTGTATGCTTGTTGATGCAGGCACAGGTGAAATCAAGAATGCCTATCGTCTGAATGAGATTGGTGTAGGTGACACTGCAGTTGATGAGATCATCGGCGATGTTAAGCCTGTGGTTGAGGTAGTGGCAGGTGCAATCTATGTGAACGGTTCTGATGAGAACGTTGAGGTCTACAACCTCCAGGGCGCTCATGTGGCTAACCGTGATCTTGCAAAGGGCATCTATATCGTGCGCTCAATAGTAAACGGCAAGGCTGTCACCGCTAAGGTTATGGTAAGATAATCTCTCATCGAGATACAACGATTCCAAATATTATAATGAAGACGGGCTCCGGAGTTTTATCCGGGGCCCGTCGTAGTATTAATAGACATGCTCTGGCATAAATAAAAGATGGATATGGGTGAACCATAGCAAAGATATGTCGTTTTTTAGATATAACGGCATGTGCTTTGATTCCACCTGAGCCGGTGCCGGTTTCGTTAACAATTATGTAGGTCATCCGTATTATCGACGGGCAAAAATACTAAGAACTGATGGAGAGAATTGTAATAATTGGAGGAGGCTTCGCAGGGCTGAACCTTGTGAAGAAGCTTAATAAGGATAAATTCCGTATAATGGTAATAGACAGAAACAATTTCCATTGTTTCCCGCCACTGTTTTACCAGATTGCCTCTTCGAGTCTGGCATCAGCAAACATATGCTTCCCATTCCGCAGAGAGTTTATCAAACATAAGAATGTGACCTATCATATGGGTCATGTAAAGGATATTGACCTAAAGGGAAAGAAGGTGACCACAAGTTATGAGACCCTCGAATATGACCGCCTTATAATTGCTGCCGGGTCAACCAGCAATTATTTCGGCATGAAGAATCTTGACGAGATGACGTTTGGCATCAAGACGGTGGCTCAGGCTGCCCATACCCGTGATGAGATAATCGACCGCCTTGAGCGCGGTGCGATGGAGCCTGACCCGAAGCGCAGGAAAGAGCTGCTGAGTTTCCTCGTTGTGGGTGGTGGTCCATCAGGTGTAGAGATGGCAGGGGCATTGGGAGAGATGAAGAAGTTCATACTTCCCAAGGAGTATCCCGAATTGTCGCCCGACGATGTAAGAATAACCCTTGTGGAGGGCACCGGCAAACTGCTGGGCGCGATGAGGGAAAAATCGTCGGCAAAGGCTTTGGAATATCTGAAGGACTTGTTGGTAGATGTAAGACTTAACACCACTATGAAGGACTACAGCGACAAGTATGTGACCTTCGGTGACGGCACAAAGGAATATTGGGAGACCGTGATATGGACAGCCGGTGTGAAAGGGGAGCCGATGCCCGGTATCCCGGCAGAATGTATGGGACGTGGCGGCAGAATCATGGTAGATACCTATAACCGTGTCAAAGGTCTTGAAAATGTAATGGCTGTGGGCGACATAGCTTTGATGGAATGTGACGATTATCCCCACGGACATCCCCAGATGGCACAGCCGGCCATTCAGGAAGCTGCCAATCTCGCAAAGAATCTCAACGAGGGTAACTTCACCCACGAATTTAAGTATCACGACAAGGGTTCGATGGCTACAATCGGAAAGAACAGGGCAGTGGCTGACCTTCCCGGCAGTTCGTATTCCGGCATAGTGGCTTGGCTTATGTGGATGCTCATCCACCTGCTTTCGATTCTCGGTATGAGAAACAAGATTACCGTTATGCTCAACTGGATATGGAACTACTTCAACTATTCTACCTCTCTCCGTCTGCTGTTACGTCCGACACAATATCCGTTGCGACGCCACTGGGGCGATTGACGGTGAGACGACTGTGACAGCTTCAAAGATTATTAAAAGAAAACAGTATGAAAAAAATAAATGTATACATTATACCCTTGATGGCTCTCAGCCTTATCCCGTTGGGTGCCTGCAATGCAGTGAAGAAGGCAGGCGACACTGGCAAGGATGTAAAGAAGGAGGCGGTGCTCCCCACCGACCGTGAGAAGATAGTGCAACCTGTATCTTCTGTCTACACTTCGGAAGACCTTGCCAACGGAATCATAAAGGGCGATTGGGCAATTGAGAAAGTGAACGGAAAGACGGCGGTGGGGGAGACTGCCCCTTTCCTGAAGTTCGAGCCTTCGGAAAAGAGAGTGTATGGCAACAACGGTTGCAATGTCATAAACGCTTCATATCAGTATAATCCTGCCGACTCCACGTTGACATTCTCCAACCTTGTCTCTACGATGATGGCGTGTGGCATGACAGGGATAACCGACATTGAGATCAACGCTGCTTTGGATGCAGCGAGGTATTATACCTGGAGCCTTAATGGAGATGACTACCTGATAACATTGCTTGATGCTGACCACCAGCCGGTGATAGAGATGATGCATCAGAATTTCCAGTTCCTTAACGGCACATGGTTGGTGAAGGAAATAGACAGCGAGGCTGTCAATGTGCCCGACATGAAATTGGTGATAGACGTTGACGAGGGTAAGATTCACGGAAATACGGGCTGCAATATACTCAACGGTTCGCTTGAGACGGATATGGATGCTGCCAATTCAATATCGTTTCAGCAGCTCGGAGTGACAAGGAAAGCTTGTCCGGATATGAATTATGAGACCCGCCTCCTTGTGGCGCTTGAGGATGCCTCTAAGGCAAAGCCATTGCAGGAGGGAAGAGTGGAATTGCTCAACAGTCTTGGCAAGGTGGTGCTCGTGATGGAGCGCACATCCGATAAATAAAGATTTTGGACGCTTTGCCTAAAACGTTAGTGAAATGCCTAAGACAGAAGAAAGAATAGATAAATGGCTATGGTGTATGCGTGTGTTCAAGACGCGCACCATAGCCACCGACGCGTGTAAGAAAGGTCGCGTTATGATGGGAGGCACTGTGCTGAAACCCTCCCGAATGGTTAAACCGGGCGACATAATCGACGTGAAAAAGCCTCCCATCACCTATACGTTTAAAGTTTTACAGATAGCTCCCAACCGTCTTGGTGCGAAACTTGTGCCGGAATATCTGGAAAATCTCACTCCAAAGAGTCAGTATGAATTGCTGGAGATGACGAAGATTTCCGGTTTTGTTGACCGTCAGAAGGGTTTGGGTCGTCCTACCAAGAGGGATAGCCGCGAGATGAGCCGATTCAAGGAGGAGAGCTATGCCGATTCGTTTTTCCTTGACTGGGAGGATGACGATGATGAAGATGAGGATTAAAGATGCTTAAGTTTATAAGAAAATTATTTGGAAGCTCCTCCGAGCCGGAAGAGGGTAAGGTGGAGCCGGTAACTAAAGAACAGGAAAAGGTGAAAAGATTTCTTGTGGTATGTCTCGGCAATATCGGACCTGAATATGAGGGCACACGTCATAATGCCGGGTTTATGGTAGGCGACACCATAGCCGATGAGGCGGGGGTGCCGTTTAAGTCGTGTCGCTATGGCGATATGGCAATTGTGAAGGTGAAGAATTGTGAGCTTATGCTTCTGAAGCCCTCCACGTTTATGAATCTGAGCGGTGTGGCTGTGCGCTTCTGGATGAATAAGGAGAAACTTCCTTTGGAGAATCTGTTGGTGATAGTGGATGATATATCCTTGCCTTTCGGGTCGATAAGGATTCGTGAGAGGGGTTCAGACGCGGGTCATAACGGACTGAAGAACATAGCTGAGCAACTTGGTACTCAGAACTATGCCCGACTGAAATTCGGCGTGGGCAATAACTTTCCGAAGGGTGGACAGATAGATTTCGTGTTGGGTAAATTCCCGCCGGAGGAGCAGAAGGAATTGCCGGAGAAGCTTAAGAAAGCGGCGGACGCGGTTAAGGCGTTCTGTCTTTCGGGAGCTGCCTTCGCAATGAATCATTATAATAAGTGAAGATTGGTGTGTAATCAGCTAAATGAATATCGGGAATTGTAAATTATCCTGTTTATGGATGCAAGGCGATATTTATTGGCAGCTTCTTATAAACTATTTTTACTTATCACTTGTTATAAATGTGAATAAGGTATAAAAACTAAAAACTTATTAAGAAATGAGAAAGACAATTTATATGATGGCAGCTGCTCTCTCGATGTTCTCGATGGCAGCTTGCACAGGTAACCAGAAGAGCAACGGTGACCAGAAAGTCGCCGACGGTGATAAGAAAGAGATCTATACAGGTATTCTTCCTGCAGCAGATACTGATGGCGTAAGATACTCTCTCGAACTTGAGTATGACGACGACCATAACTATACCGACGGCGATTATGATCTTCTTGAGACTTATCTTGAGGCTGACAGCACAAGCGTAGGTGGCTTCAAGGATGGCAAGAGCTTCAAGAGCGAGGGTGACTTCACCGTAATGGATAAGGATGGTAAGAAGTATCTCAAGCTCGTTCAGGATAAGGATGATTCACAGGAGGGTTCTAATGTAGGTCCGATGTACTTCCTCGTTGAGTCTGACTCTACCATCGTTATGGTGAATGAGGAGCTCCAGCCGGCAGCAAATCCTGAGATGAACTACACTCTCAAGCTTTCGAAGTAATTCAGCTTGACAGTTTAGATTAGTAGTTATTTGATAGCAGCTACAAATATTTGCTTTAAAGGTAAATATTTCAGCATAAATAGGAGATTCACACTATGGCGTTTAGCTATTGGTGTGAATCTCCTATTTATGTGTGTAATATGGATAAATTTTATTATCCACCTCTAATCGATATGTTTTAATTTTGTTTGTAACACCCCAACACGGATGGTGCAATTAGGAGAAGTCATCTTTCCTAACTTCTTTAGATTATTCCTTACCTGATATATGCTAATACCTAATTGCTCTTTGGTGTATTTGCAAAACAATTGCTCGATGGAACCGAAATACTCATGAAGTTCACCCATTTGTAGATGAACAACCTTTCTCTCTTGTCTCTCTTTATTAATATTCTCCATAGATAAGTAAATTCGATTGCAAAGATAACAAATCTCGTGTAAATATTAAATAAATGCGTAGACAGATAAATTTATCTATTGAATTGTTTGGTGGATATTAAATAAATACCTAATTTTGCATTATTATAAATTCTATGGGCGATGAATTCACTTAAACTCAATTCCTCAATCCACTTATTTCAGGGAGATTCTTTGGATTTCTATGATGAATGGGAATCTCCTACGGTCATTATTTCAGATGGCCCCTATGGAATTAATGGCTATAAGGGAGATCTTAAAACCCCTGTGGGTTTGGATGAATGGTATGAACCCCACATCGCTGCATGGAGTGCAAAATCAACTGCTCAGACTACTCTGTGGTTCTGGAATACAGAGTTGGGTTGGGCAACTGTACATCCTATTCTTATCAAGTACGGTTGGGAGTTTAAGACATGCAATGTCTGGGATAAGGGTATGAGCCATGTGGCAGGGAACACTAATACAAAGACTATTTCCCACTTGCCTGTAGTGTCGGAGGTTTGTGTGCAATACATAAAAAAACCCACTTTCAAAATTGGCAATAATACCCTTTCGATGAAAGATTGGCTTCGCTTCGAGTGGGGACGAACTGGGCTGCCGTTCTCTAAAACGAATGATGCCTGTGGCGTTGTCAATGCAGCGACCCGAAAGTATTTTACCAAGTGTCATTTATGGTATATGCCTCCGGCAGAAATGTTTTGCAGGATTTCGGATTATGCAAATAAATATGGGAACCCTTTGGGACGACCATATTTTTCTATAAATGGAGTATCTCCAATATCAAAAGAGGAATGGGAGATGATGAAACCGAAATTTCACTGTCCTTTCGGAGTGACTAATGTTTGGACAACTGCCCAGTTGAGAAGTTCAGAGCGGTTGAAAAAAGGGTTAAAGGCACTTCATCTCAATCAGAAGCCGCTTGAACTGATACAAAGGATAATTGAGATGTCTTCAGATAAGGGTGACATAGTATGGGACCCGTTTGGTGGGCTATTTACCTCGGCTATTTCTTGTCTGGACACTCAGAGAATTTGTTATTCTTCAGAAATTGCTCCAGAAGTTTTCAGCGAGGGGCAGAGACGGATAAAATTAAGAGCTTCTCAACAAACTCTCCAATTCTAATTTGAGAGTTTTGTCATTATTCTTACCTGAGAACAAACGAGCCCATTTGCCAATCTGTTTCCCGTGAAATTCAGTTGCTAATACTCGCTGTTTAAATTCTTCTATCTTCACATCAACAATATCTAAAATCTTGTCGGATATTTGATTTATCTGCCGACTGGCATCGTTTAAAATATCAATATATGCCTTACTCTCCATTTCTTTATCTTCTAAATACGGTTTATGATCCCGCAGGATGAAGTTTAGTAGGTGTTCTAATCCCACGTTGTGATTGACAACGCTAATAGTTACAAAAGTACAAAATTTTCTTCTTTTGAACAATATTATTTGTGATTAGCTTTCATTCTGCACTGCAAGGTGAGAGTGGAAATAATAATGATTGCTGTTTCATAAAGATAAAAATAATCTTGATGTGGTGGGGATTTGGGAAATTAGTGTTAAATTTGTGGAGAATTTTAAACTAATTGGCTAAATTATTATGAAAACAATTAAAAAATATTTATCCGGGGGGGGGGTAAATGTTTTCTGTTCGCTGTAATAGCGGCGTGTGGGCTTATGGGCTGTT